>JAHOYW010000101.1 GCA_019038735.1 Victivallales bacterium
GTTAAATATAGACCAGATTGCGGAGGTTTTTCAAAAATCCCGTTCAACAATTAATGAACATATTCTGAATATATACAGCGAAGAAGAGCTTGAAAAAGATCCTACCATGAGAAAAATCGGAAATTCCGATTTTTCTACAAAACCAACTAATTTTTATAATCTTGATGTCATTATTTCGGTAGGTTACAGGGTGAAATCACCACAAGGCGTGCATTTTAGGAAATGGGCAACGGCACTTATCAAAGAGTATTTGATAAAAGGCTTTGCAATGAATGATGAACTGCTGAAAGAGGCAGGAGGCGGAAACTATTTTGATGAACTTTTGGCGCGTATTCGTGATATTCGCTCATCCGAAAAAGTCTTTTGGCGGAAGGTTTTGGATGTTTACGCGACAAGCATTGACTACGACCCCAAAACTGAACAATCTATGATGGTATTCAAAACCATACAAAATAAAATGCACTGGGCTACTCACGGAGAAACAGCGGCGGAAACTGTTTACAAACGAGTGGATTCGTCAAAAGAGTATGTTGGTCTAACGCATTTTAAAGGAGAGATTCCTACAAAAAAAGAAGCCGAAACAGCTAAAAATTATCTTTCAGAAGATGAATTGAATATTTTGAATAGAATGGTAACAGCATATCTTGAAATCGCGGAAATTCAAGCCATAGACCGTACACCAATGTATATGTCGGATTGGATTAAGCAGTTAGATACTTTTCTTAAAATGACAGGCAAAGAGATATTGCTACATTCAGGAAGTATTAGCCATCAGAAAGCACTGGACAAAGCACATAATGAATACGAAATTTACAAAGAGAAGATAAAGAATAGAATCACACAAGTTGAGAAAGATTTTATCAAGCAGATTGAGAATAAATTAGATAATTATGAATAATGACTGAAAAAATACTTATAGAAGAACTTAGAGAACTTGATGCAAAGCTGTTTTCAGCTTTGGATCTGAGCTTTGCTTCATTTGTCTGCCGGGCTGCCGGTGAAGAGGATAATTATTCATTATTTCTGGCGGCGGCGCTGGTCAGCAACGCTTCAGTTAAACGTAAATATACTTGTCTTGATATTAAAGAATTAAGCGGCAGCCTCAATGATTATTTTAGTGATTTAAACGACTTTGAAACAAAAACGGATGAAATCAGAAAAAGTCTGCAAAAATTCCCGATCCCTGAGAACTGGCGTGAAAATCTGCGTTCTCTCACAAAGGCGGTGTCGATACCCATTATGGGTGAAGTTGAGTTTGTACCACTGGTTTTGGATGAATCATTGCTCTATGTTTATCGGGATTGGATTTGTGAACAGGGCTTGGCTAAAGCCATTTTGCAACGTTGTGAGCTTGAAAATGAACTTGGGGAATCTGAGATAAGCGGAATCTCAAACTATTTCAAGCCGATGACGGAGGATAAACCTGATTGGCAACAGATAGCTGTTCTCGCGGCTTCTCGGCAAAATTTGACTGTAGTTAGCGGTGCTCCGGGAACCGGAAAAACCACGGTCGCCGCCGCTGTCAGTGCGATGTTCCTAGAACAAAATCCTGATACTAAAATAACTTTGTGTGCTCCGACCGGTAAGGCTCAGGCACGCCTACAGGAATCTATTATGGCTCAGATTCCCAATTTGAATTGCACGGAAACGACCAAGGAACGCCTGCAAAACTTAGCTATCGCGACGATTCATCGTTTATTGGGTGGACGTCCGGGCACGCCTCGTTTTCGCTATAATCGAAATCACAAATTAGTTTTGGATGTGCTGATCGTCGATGAAGCCTCAATGATTTCTCAAAGTTTGATGAAGGCATTATTTGAGGCGATACCGTCCAGTGCCAAGCTCATAATGCTTGGAGATATGCAGCAGTTGGCATCAGTGGAATCCGGTATGGTTTTAAGAGATTTCTGTCTGGCGGCTAAAGAGAATGATATTTTGTCTGGAAACGTGATTGAATTGAAAGAAAATCATCGTTTTGCTTCTGATCGGGGACTGGGCTTGACTACAGCGGAAATCCGCGCATTACCCGAAAAACCTTCCCTTGTTGACGCGGAAAAAATCGTTGACGAAATGCGTGCGGATGCCAGCGGAGAAATTGATTTACAGGAACTGCCGCCCTGGTTGAAACATGAATTTAAAGAAAAAATTAATTCTTATTTGGAAAAGGTGATTGTTGACTTTGAGGGTGTAGAAACAGCATATTTGAGTTTTAGAAATGAAAAAAATGTTATGCGAGCTTATGAATTATTCAATAAATTCCGGGTTATCTGTGTATATCGCAGCGGTTTATATGGTTCGGAAGTGATTAATAATATAATCGAACAATTAGTTATGCCGCAAACGACAAGCAATCGGCAATCCTTTTATCATGGCAAACCGATTATCATTAATGAAAATAATTACGCGATGGATCTTTTTAATGGCGATACCGGGATTGTTTGGACTGATGAAAAGGGCTGTTTAAAAGCCTTTTTCCCAAGTTCTGATATTAACAAACAAGATTTTAGAAGTTTTGATCTAAACTTATTACCGGCATTCAGTTCAGCCTACGCTATAACGGTTCACAAGGCGCAAGGTTCAGGTTTTCAACAAGTTCTGATTATAACTCCGTCGGAGCTGTCGCCTTTGATGACACGTGAAATGATTTATACAGCCTTGAGCCGAGCTGAAAAACGGGCAGTTTTATGGACAAATACAAAAATCTTATCCGAAGCATTGCAAAGCCTGACAAAACGACATTCAAATCTACGCGATTGCCTTAGCCAAAAACAAAATGTCTAAAATAAACTTGCACTTTGACATTGACTGGATTAGATTATTTTCATATCGAGTTTTTTAGATAAAAAATATAATAATTAGGAGAAGTATTATGAGAAATGCGTTAACTGTTTTAATTGCTATCCCGCTCGTCGCCGTCATCTACGGATGCGCCAATACCGGAACATTGACAGAAATGGCTAGAATTCAAGAGCAACATGCCGCCAAGATTCAAAAAATTACTAAGTTGCTTGAACAACAAAAGCAGACTAAAGGCATAACGGAAGTCAATACTAAGAAAAAAATGATTGATGCAGCCTTGCTGCTGGCAAAAGACGGCAGAGGAAATGTTAGTTATCAGGCAATAACTATTCTAGGATATTTAGGAGGTGAAAAAGCTGAAAGTGCCTTGCTTAAAATGCTTGGCGACGGCTCGTACAACAGAAATTCATCCTATATTATAAATGCTTTGGTAGCAATGCGCAGCAACAAACTGCGCCCTGTGATAATCAAACTTCTGAAGAGCGGAAACTCTCAAGACATAAATGCGGCAATGAACGCGATTAATAATCGTTCATTGAATATTTTGAAGAAATCAGACATGCCATTAATTATTGAGATTTTAAATGATATGTCCGGTAACTACAATAATCGTTATAACCGCAATAATATGCTTAAAGTAGTTTGCCGCCTGGATCAGGATAGCGGGGTGAAATATATCTGCGAAGCACTGGAAACTGCCGATATGAATCAACAGAGAGATCTTATTTATATCCCAATGAATAATCAAATAAATTTCAGCACTAAGTCCTGGCTGAAGATAATTAAGGCTTTAGACGAACCCAATGCTCAGAATCTTAGTGTTTTTCAGGCATTATGTGAAGGTCTTTCCCGCAAGGGAGACTTGCGTTTGATGGATGTCGCCTTAGGCTGGGCGGAGTTTGCTCTTGGAAACAACAATTTTAGAAACTCTTATATCAACTTGTTAAACCGCATGCGTGATCCGAAATCAGCAAAGATTTTTCTTGATTTATGTTTGAATAACAAGTCGAGAAATAATCATTACAGAAATTATTTGAATAACTTTCCAGGCATTATTCTAAAGAATGGCAAATATCAGTTGGTGGGCGATAAGGCAATGAAAAAACTCCTCAAAAAACGCGCTAAAACCATTGCCAGACTTAATGCGCGGGATGAGAGAAGAGCCGTAAAAAAATAAAAATAGCACTAAGGATACTGTATGCTTAAGGTACTTAAAGAACGGATTTTAGCGGCGACGAAGGATTTAACAGCGGAAGATATGCGTATCGAAGGATCGTGGCTGCTTAATTTGAATTACCAGCCCTTTATTGGTGAAAGACTGTTTGAATATGATGTTGCTTTGGTGCAGCTAAAGGCGACCGGCGCGGCATACAGTGCTTATGGGAGTCTTGATAAATCTGAACTTAATTCACTTGTCGGTAATGACGCGAGGAAAATTGTTACGGACGAATATTCTCCGGTAAATATTGCTTTGCTGGACGCTATGTTTGCTTCATTATCTCCTAAGGCTGACGAAGAATTTTTGATTTCCGGTGATGACAAAGCCGGTCAGCGGGCAGATATAATTTGCAATGAAGTTCAAAATATGAGCCGGAAAAAGCTTATTCCTGAACGCCCCAAAGTTGTTAATGTTGGAGCTATTGGTTGCATAATCGAGAAACTTAGCAACAAGGATATGATTGTTACGGCGACTGATTTAGACGAAAGCATCATTGACAAAGAACTTTGCGGGGTAAAAATTGCGGACGGAGCTTTGCATACTGAAAGGCTTGTTGCGGAAGCTGACCTCGCCGTCATTACCGGAATGACTATCAGTAACGGTTCTTTGCCTGAGTTAATCAATATAGCCAGAGAAAACAACACTAAAATAATGATGCTTGCTGAAACCGGAGCCGGCTTTGGACGAGCTTATTGCGATTTGTTTGAAATTGATGTTGTTATTTCTGAACCATATCCTTTTTATATCTTCAAATGTTACTCTGAAATAAAGATTTACCGCAAAGGGAAATAATGATACCGGACAAAAAAATATTGAATACTATGGTCGAAGAAATCGGCACGCCCTTTTATGTTTACGACGCTTGCCGGATAAGGGAAAATATTCAGAGAATTAAAAACGCTTTTAAAGAAACTATAATTCATTATTCTCTTAAATCCAATCCCTGCTTGGGGGTCTGCAAAATTATTGCAGAAACTGGAATAGAAGCGGAAATAGCCTCGCCTTTTGAAGCGAAAATCGCAGTTGAGGCTGGCTTCAAGGCTGACGAAATATTGTATGACGGTCCGGGAAAAACAAGCGAAAATATCTCTGAAAATTTAGATGTAGGGCTCAGGAGATTTAATATTGAAGCCATGACTGAACTTGAAAGATTGAAAGAAATCACTAATGGCAATACTGATGATATAACTTTGTGTTTCAGAGTAAATCCGCTGGAATCGAGTGATTCAGCCGAGAAGATGACCGGCAAGCCCAGTCGTTTCGGGATAGACATCGAAGAGCTTCCAGCTTGCCTTGATAAAGCAGTAAAAGACGGCTTTAAAATAAACGGTATCCATTTATATCTGGGCAGTCAAATACTTTCTGACGAACAGTTAATTGCCAACTACCGGGTAGGGCTGAATATTATTGCTGAACATTACAAAAAATTTAGTACAGACAAAAAGATAGACTATATATTCGGTGGTGGTTTCGGGATTCCTTATAAAGATGACGATCCCGAAATAAATCCTGAATTTTTAGCGGAAAACTTCAAGAAATCAAGAATTGAATACGGCTTGCAGGATAAAATCATAAGCCGATTTGAATTAGGGCGTTATATCATCGGAGATGCCGGACGTTATCTGGCTAAAGTCGTTGACATCAAAGTATCAAGAGGAGAAAAATTTATTACTCTTGACGGCGGAATTAACCATTTTCTAAGATTCGTAATAACTCAGGCAAAACACAGGATATCTTCATTAAATTCAAAATCAACAGATTTAGAACCAGTCGAAATCTGTGGTCAAACCTGTACTCCTTACGATGTGATATCTATAGCTGATATGCCCAAAGATATGTCAATAGGTGATGTTATAGTCCTAGAAGACGCCGGAGCCTACGGCTGGTCAATGGGAATACAAAATTTTCTGAGTTTCCCTTCCTGTGCCGAAGTGATATTAGACAAAAACAGTTTTAAAACAGTCCGCCGACAAAGCACCTTCAAAGACCACATGAACTTGAATGTTTATTAAGTAGTCGTGAGTGCAGCCTGCACCACGACCGCTATCTCAAATGTTATAGTCTCTTTGTGCCGGAGCAAGGCTGCTCCTGGCACTACTTAAAAGTATTTGTAATTATTCTTATCTGAATATCCAATATCCAACAAGGAATGTCCAATTTTCAAGTTTTTTCTTTCCTTCATCTGTTGGTTATTCCTTGTTCATTATTGGATATTCAATTTTTCCCTATTTCGCACGACTCTTTTTTTTACATAATAGCTTACTATATATGAATTATCCACAAAAATAAATTAAAGTCATAGTCATCGCTTATGTCAAAAGTAACATGAAAAAGCATGAAAAGAGTGAGGTTGAATAAAATC
>JAHOYW010000058.1 GCA_019038735.1 Victivallales bacterium
TGTTAATACTTGTAAGTCTAAGGAAAAGTTTTTGCTTTTGACTAAACCAAACATTTGTAGTCTTTACTTTCTGTCAGAACATTATCATGCGCGGTAATTGTTGTTCCAGTGAAAAAGTAAAGCCTATTCTCCGGAGCCCGTCTTTTGACGGGCTTTTTTTTTGTCAGAATGCGTGTATATTACAGTTTTAAGATTTAAGATTTAAGTTAAAGGAGCTGTGTTGTGACTGATTGGATTAATTTCGATATTTCAAAACTTGATGAGCAGGGCTTAGTCAAGCTCATTATGCATCACAATGAAGCTTATTGGAAAAAAGGAATACTCGAAATAAGCGATGAACGTTATGATGAGATCATTCGCGCGCTTGAAAAGATCAATCCCGATCATTCACTGGTGATTGCAATCAATACTCCGCAGGTTTCCAGTGAAGGCAAGGTGAGCCATGAAAAAGCAATGCTTTCACTAAACAAAGCTTATTCATTTGAAGATATTGATTCCTGGGCTAAAAAGAACAAGCGTTCAGACAATGAACTTTATCTGGTAGAACCCAAATACGATGGTATTTCCGCTAATTACGCTAATAATATTTTAGCTACCCGTGGGAATGGCGAGGTCGGAGAGAATATATCCTCGAAACTGCCTTTGATTGAACTGGAGACGACTGATTATAGCGGTCCAGTAGATAGAGCTGTCCGCGGCGAAATCCTGATTCGTGATGATGATTTTAAAAATCTATATTCCACTATTAACAAGAAGAACGGCGGCACATATAAGAATTCCCGTAACGCGGTTGGTGGTATTATGGGCTTGCTCGATATCAGCGATATGCAGCGGCAAAATGCCAAACTTACTCTTGTGGACTATGAAATGATTTCTTATCCGGTCAAATATTGTGAGCTTGAAAAATGCTGGGCGAAATTAGTCGAGAAGATAGAAAAACTTCCTTATCCCATGGACGGTATCGTTATTAAACTTGCTGACGAAGTTTATAGTGAAGAGCTTGGCAACACCGCGCATCACCCGCGCGGACAAATAGCTTTCAAATTCAGCGGTATCCGTAAAGAAAGCCTGCTTAAAGAAGTTCAATGGAGTTTCGGCAAAAACTGCCTCACCCCTGTAGCGGAAATAGAGCCTGTCGAACTCGGCGGAGTTACTATCCGTCACGCGTCTCTGCATAACGCGCAGAACATTATTGATAAAGACATTCAAATCGGCGACCGGGTGGTTATTGAACGTGCCGGAGATGTGATTCCCTACATAGTCAGTGCTATTCCCGGCGAGAAGCGCAAAAACGTTTTGATTGATATTTGCCCTAATTGTGAAACATCTTTAGTGCGTAAAGGTCCTGAACTCTGTTGTCCTAATCCAGATTGTTCAGCGACACGTCTGAAACTTTTGACCGCGGCGGTCAAAAATATTGGTATAGATCGTTTAGGCGAACCGAATATCCAGAAAATGATGACCCATCTTGAAGTAATGACTTTAAAGGATATTTTTGATCTGACATTGCCGGATATTCTTAAGCTTGAGGGTTTTAAGGCTAAATCAGCGACGAATTTGCTCAAGGAAATAGCCGCCGCTCGAAATGTCGCTGACTATCAAGTACTTTCTGCTCTGAATATCCCAAACGTCGGCGCTAACATCGCTAAAAAAATAATGAATGAATACACGCTTGGTGAACTTCGCAAAATGACTGATGAAGAAATGGAAAACATAAATACTATCGGTCCTGAACGCGCCAGAGCTTTGCACGATCAACTCGCGGAGCAAAACGATTTTATTGATGAATTGATTTCAGCCTTACAGATAAAAGAAAGCAAGGGGCAGGGCGGTACTGCTTTACCGACAATTTGTTTCACCGGCAAAATGCCCGAAAAACGCTCTTTCTACGAATCTCTTGCAGAACAGAAGGGCTATGAAGCGACTTCTGCGGTAACTAAGGACTTATCACTCTTAGTAGCCCTTGACCCCAATGGCGGAGGCGGCAAGCTAAGCAAAGCCGAAAAGCTGGGCATAGAAATAATGGCACTAAACGATTGGTTGGAGAAAATTAAAGAGCATGATATCCCGGAAGAAGTTCCAGAAAACAATATTTTCGAGCAAGGAACATTGTTTTAGTTTAGTTACTAGCTCGAGAAGCACGGCTAGAGATGGCCGTGGCTACATCGTGAAATATTAAATAAACGTAAACAATGTAGCCGCCTCTGTCTCTAGAGGCGCAAAATAGTAGGTAATGTACTAAAATGTAAATTCGTCGTTTGCTGGACTTGTGGCTTCTTTGCGTTCGGAAGAATCGTCAAATTCCTGCCATTCGCTGTTTTCACCATTGTCTTTTACTAAAACTTCTATTTTCTTTTCCAGTCTGGATAGTTTTTGGCGGCAGAGTTTTGATAAAAGTGTACCTCTCTCGAAATGTTTAATCATATCATCAAGCGGCAATTCACCTTGTTCCATATCGTCAACTAATTTTTCAAGTTCTTCTAAGGCTTGTTCAAAAGGCATATCTTTTTCTTTAGTCATTAATCTGTTCCTCTTTTGAATTCCATTTGTCTAATCTGGATGAAATAAAATCAATAACCTGTTGATTGGCTCCTTTTCCAGTACCTTCTATTTTGATGGGCTCGCCAAATTCAAAATGGACATGGTTTTCCGGGCAGACAGGACCGAGATCCCTGAACATTTTTCCGTTTTTCAGGAAATCAGTTTTTAGAGCGAAAGGCACGACATCAACTTGGGCGGTGCGCGCTAATTTTATACCGATACTGCTGAACTTCTTTTTGGAGAATGCTTCACTACGGGTTCCCTGAGGAAACATGATGATTGATTTTCTCTTTTTGACAAGATATTTGCCCTCGCGCATGAGCATTTTTAAATCTTGACGAGGATCTTTTCTAGTTAGCGGAATAGCTTGCAGGGCAAGCATGATATCACCAAAGAAAGGTACTTTAAAGAGAGCTTTTTTGATAACAAATGTAAAATCAATGCGTGGTCTGACAATTGAATGAAATAAAGCTGTTTCCAGCAAACTCATGTGATTACCTAATAAAATAACCGGTCTGCCATTGAGTTTTGTTAAATTATCCAGTCCTTTGAGATGGATCTTTCCTCCGCAGTTCTCAACTAATCTGAAATTTTGATTTGAATAAAGAATTTGATTTTCCGCGTCAAGCTCGCCGTGTTTGGCACACATGCCGGTTTTAAAAAATATAAAAAAGTTGTTGATGTAAAAATAAAAACGATTTCCACGCAGTAAACGATTCATAAAAGAACGTTTCGTTTCCGCAGGGGTATCATAGGAATCTTTATCAAACATATTATTTTTGTAATTCATAGCAACCTTAATATTTACATGTAAGCTATAGATTAGCATTTTTTTGCAAATATACAACAGTTCAGAAATAAATTTCCTATACAAAACTTACTCTATCCTGATATGACGCTGCTGTTAGCCTGGCATTAAGTATTTGTTTTTTGTTTCTTTCGACGACTTTTAGCTTGAAAAACTTGATTTTGAACGTTATCTTTATACGAAGCTATATTTAATTAATGGAATGTTTAAGGAGCACTATGAAAGATAGTTTTATTCCGAAAGTAGCTATTATTGGTTTGGGATATGTGGGATTACCTTTAGCTGTTGAGTTCTGTAAGAAATATGAGACTTATGGATTTGATATAAATTCCAAGAGAATAAAAGAGTTGCAAAGCGGAGACGATCATACGCTTGAGATTTCATCTGAACAGTTGACCGCGTCTGAAAACTTGAAATTCACTTGTGATTCAGCGGATATATCTGATTGTAATATTTATATCGTAACCGTGCCTACTCCGATTGACAAACATAATTCTCCTGATTTAAATCCTCTTCTCAAGGCCAGCGAGACCGTCGCTAAGGTCTTAGACAAAAACGACATTGTTATATATGAAAGTACTGTATTCCCTGGTTGTACCGAAGAAGAATGTGTGCCTGTTCTTGAGAAATTCAGCGGTCTTAAATTTAATAAGGATTTTTTCTGCGGCTATAGTCCTGAACGAATAAATCCCGGAGACAAGACACATACCTTAACGCAGATACTAAAGGTTACCAGCGGTTCGACTCCTGAAATTGCTGATAAAATTGATGCTTTCTACGGCAGTATTATTAGTGCTGGAACCTATAAGGCTTCTTGTATAAAAGTCGCGGAAGCGGCTAAGGTTATTGAAAATTCTCAACGTGATTTGAATATTGCCTTTGTCAACGAACTTGCAAAAATATTTAATCGGCTTGATATTGATACTACGGAAGTCCTTGAAGCAGCTGGAACTAAATGGAATTTTTTACCTTTCCGTCCTGGTTTGGTCGGAGGACATTGTATTGGTGTAGATCCTTACTATCTTACTCATAAAGCTCAGGAAGTGGGTTATTGTCCCGAGGTAATTCTGGCTGGACGTCGTCTCAATGACGGCATGGGGCAATATGTCGCTACTGAAGTTATAAAGTTAATGATCAAGAAAAATCATGTAATTAATTCATCAAAAGTGCTGGTTCTCGGAATGACTTTTAAGGAGAATTGTCCTGATATTCGTAATTCCCGGGCGATTGATTTGATTCGCGGACTCGAAGATTTTGGCTGTAGTGTTGATGTCTATGACCCATGGGCGGACGCGGGAGAGGTGAAAGCGGAATACGATATTGATTTAGTTGGCGGTGTTGAGAATACGGAAAATTATGATGCGGTAGTTTTGGCTGTGGCGCATAATCTTTTTGAGGAGCTTGATTTTAAGAAATTCAGCAAAGACGGGCTGGTTATATACGACATAAAAAACTGTTTACCAAGAAGTGTTATTGACGCAAGGTTGTAATAATGAACAAAATAGAAAATTCAAAAATACTTGTAACTGGTGGAGCCGGTTTTATCGGTTCAAACCTGATTGAGGTGCTATTGGAGCAGAATAATAAAGTTGTCTGTTTAGATAATTTTATGACCGGTAAACATGAGAACATAGAAGCGTTTTTGAATAATTCTGATTTTATTTTGCTTGAGGGCGATATTCGTGACCTTGCAATCTGCCGCAAAGCTTGTGAAGGAGTCGATTATGTTCTGCATCAAGCGGCACTTGGTTCTGTACCGCGTTCACTGGAAGACCCTATGACTTCAGCGGAAATTAATATCTCCGGTTTTGTCAATATAATTTTTGCCGCTCAGGAAGCGAAAGTAAAACGTTTCGTTTATGCCGCGAGCTCCTCGACTTATGGAGACAGCGAAGTTCTTCCAAAAATTGAAGATGAAATTGGCAAGCCTTTGTCGCCCTATGCTATAACTAAATACGTTAATGAACTTTATGCCGAAAATTTTTCACGAATCTATGGTCTGGAAAGCATTGGTTTACGTTATTTTAATGTGTTTGGCAAGAGCCAGGATCCCGATGGAGCTTATGCGGCGGTCATTCCAAAATTTATCAGCAGCATGATAAAACATGAGTCCCCGCTTATTAATGGAGACGGCAGCTATTCACGGGATTTTACATATATCAAAAATGTAGTCCAGGCAAATCAGCTGGCGGCTTTGGTGACTGATCCAAAAGCAATCAATACGGTTTATAATATAGCTTATGGCGAATGTACTACTTTAAATGAGCTTTATGCGGAATTACAACACAATCTAGCAGAATTTGATCCTGAAATTGCAAATATTAACTCCGTTCACGGATCTGAACGAGCTGGAGATATTCCGCATTCATTAGCTTGTATTGACAAAGCCCGCAACTTGTTGGGTTATGATCCTCAATACAATCTTGACGATGGCTTGAAGGAAGCAATTGAATGGTATTTTAATAATCTAAAATGACAAAAGGCGTTAGTTTATGAAAAAAGCATTAATTACTGGAATTACCGGACAGGATGGATCTTATTTAGCTGAATTACTTTTGGATAAAGGTTATGAGGTTCATGGAATAATTCGTCGGGCAAGTTCATTTAATACTCATCGTGTTGATCATATTTATCAGGATCAGCACGAAGATAATGTGAGACTCTTCCTGCATTATGGGGACTTAACTGATTCAAGCAACCTGAATCGACTGATTGAAAAAATAAACCCTGTTGAAATTTATAATTTGGGCGCACAATCACATGTGCAGGTTTCTTTTGAAGTCCCGGAATACACCGCTGAAGTTGATGGAATAGGCACATTGAGATTGTTGGACGCGATTCGGGAAACAGGAGTCAACTCTCGTTTTTATCAGGCATCCACTTCTGAGTTATTTGGTAAAGTT
>JAHOYW010000078.1 GCA_019038735.1 Victivallales bacterium
TTGTGGAGAAACTCTTGATATTGCATTAAGAGCGACTGAAGATTCAAAAAAATCAAATAAAAATGTCATTATTATTGTCACTATTTGTATGTTGATATCTGTGATAATCGAAATCTTTTTTGCTTAGACTTTGGAATTCTTTCATTCCTCAAGCTCTGGGCGGCTACGTTCGATGTTGGACGTTCAATCTTTTACTTACTTCTTCCTTTCCTGGCGTCTCGGGCAGTAATTTTATCGGCTTTGGCGATGATTGCTTTAATTAATGAATTATCCTGCTTGAATTTCTCATTCCCCTGAGAACAATATATTTCCCAGAAAAGTTTTAAATCCGCATTGGAAACATAAGAACGCGCGGCAAAGAGTAATTGTCCTAAATCCTTAATACGCCAGCGTTTGTTCAGGTTTTTCTGCATAATTAAACGTTGCAGGTCTATCAAGTAGATTTTATCATCCTCGCTTTCGCGTACAAACATGTGAACTAAGTAAAAATCCTGATGCGCAAAGCCGGCAGCATGCATACGTCCGGCAATAGTTGCTATTTTTTTTATCAAGGCTGATTTCCTGACGTTGTCTTCCAGTGTAAATTTTTTGAATAATTCCGCAGCCTTTATGTAATCAGTAATTCCCAGAGTTAAATTGCAAGTTTGTCCTTTTCCCAAGTCAGCTACAGCCATTGGAATCATCGTGTCCAGACCAAGGCGGTGAAAAGCCCGCAAGGCCTTCCATTCATGAATCGCGTCAAAACTGCGGAACTTCAATGAAAACGCCTGTTTTATTTTTTCTTTTGCGGGGATTTTTGTATAACGTTTAATATAAACTTCCAGTTTATCACCGTCGGGAGTATTTAAAAACGCTCGTTCAGTACCACGCTGCGAGAGAATTTTCTTGACAGCTTCGCCTTCAATATTCCAGAGTTTTGAGGCAGAATCTATGTCGTTTAATTTTAGTAATTCACTAAAATCAGTATTTACTCTAAGTTTATTATTGTCTAATGATTCGCTGTTGAAATTCATATTTTTGCAGCCGCTAGTTTTTCCTGGTGAACTTTTTTGAATATTTTTTCCAAATCAGAAATGTGTTTTGTCCATGTATAATTTTTAGATGCGCTCAAGGCATTTTTCGCAAATTTCTTATGTTCGCTTTCGGGTAACTTTATATAAGCTTCAAGGAGAGATGTCATCTGATCAACTTGCTTCGCTGATTTTACTAAAAATCCGTTTTTATTATCCTTAATTAATTCCGCGGCTCCAACCATTTTCGTAGTTAAAACAGGAATCCCACAAGCACAGGCTTCAAGAATTACATTGCCAAAAGTCTCGTAATGACTTGGATATAACAATAAATCAGAAGCGATAAAATAATCGCGCATTTGGCTTTGCTTACCGGCAAAAACCAAATTTTCGGTGAGATGAAGTTTTTCAGCCAGCTCAAGAAAATGCTTAGGTTTATCTTTGCCGACCACCAGCAAAGTAACGCGTTTTCGAGTTTTTTCATCTAGTCCGGCAATTGCTCGAATAGCTTCATTAAGTCCTTTTATCTTGAAATTAGCGGCGACAAAAATACAGACAAAGCGATCTGACAAATGTAACTTTTTCTTCATTTCATCTTTTTCGCTTTTTTCAGCCGGGAAATATACTTTTTCATCAATTCCATTTGAGACTAGAGAAACTTTTTCTTCGGGATAATCAAAACGTTTAATTACTTGATCTCTAAGCAACTTTGAATTAACTACTATATGTCTCATGTTGTCAGGATTAATCGTTTTCTTTTCTAAACTCAAAATTGAAAAATGGCGGGGATTAAGCCGGGCAAGAGACGAATACCCTATCGGCATCCATTCGTAATGAAGCTGTTCGGTTATTCTGAAAATATCCGCGGGGAAAGTACGACACATAGTATAAACAATATCAAATTCATCGCGGCAATTATCCTTATTAAGAGCATGTTGCACTTGCCGGTGAAATGATGTCGTTTTGCTAAGTCCGGCTCCACGTGGAACTTTGTGCCATTTTAGCTTATCAGACTCTTCTCCATTGAACTTTTCCGAAAAAACAGTAATTTCATGACCGCGATCAATAAAATTTCTGACAAATTTCTCCGCGACTTTTTCCGCGCCGCCACGCCCCGGCGAATATCTATTTCTAATTAAAGCTATTTTCATAAAATCCTTTTATTTCCCACTTTCGCTGCCGCGCTGCTTCATAAAGCAAAATAGTCGCGGCAGTCGCGACATTCAAAGAATCAATTTTGCCCAGCATGGGAATCCTGATTCCAAGATCAGCAGCGTCAATCCATTCCTGCGATAGTCCATGCTGCTCCGTACCAACAATAATCGCTACAGATTCAGTCATATCTACATCAGTATAAAGAAAATCCGTATGCGGGGTCGCCGCCAGAGACTTTATCTTATTTTCTTTCAACCACTTTATAGTTTCTTCTGTACTGGACTCTGCCATCGGAACAGAGAATAAAGCACCAGTACTTGCCCTGATAACATTCGGGTTGTAAATATCAGTACATTTATTGCAAATTATCAAACCATCAGCCCCGGCAGCATCCGCTGAACGCAGTATAGAACCGAGGTTTCCGGGCTTCTCTACGGCTTCTGCTACAATATACAGGCTGTTCGGCTTAGGCGCAAGTTTTGACAGCTCATGCTGTTTCATTCGGACAACGGCAATCAGTCCTTCCGGACGGTCGCGATAAGTCATTTTAGTCATCAAATGAGCAGGCACTTCTGCTATTTTCGCACCGGCTTCGGCAAGTTTGTCAAGTAATGGGAATTCATTTTCACCAAGGAACATTTCACGACAGAAAAACACCTCGATTATTTCTATGCCATATTTATTTCCACGTGAAAGCTCACGATAACCTTCAAGCAAAGTCAGCTGTTCTTTCTCTCTGTTCCGCCGATTCCGCAGAGAACAAACATGCTTAACAGCAGGATTTTTTGTACTGGTTATTTGCATAAATTTTTAATCCATTAAGTTTACTGCAATTGCATTGATCTCAACGAGCTTATATCAGTCGAGCTTTGGATTGGCTCCGCACGGTCAGTCAATCCCCAGCGACGTGAAATCGGCCAGAATATAAATAAGGCTTTGCCGACAATATTTTTGCGTGGCACTGTCCCCCAGTAGCGGCTGTCCAAGCTATTAAGTGAATTATCACCCATCATAAAATATGAATCTTTTGGAACTTCAAAGCCGTTAGCGGATAAATCATTTCCGAAATCGACATTCCAATGACCGTGATATCCACCTTTATTGCTGTATAATTTTTCAAATTTTGGAGAAAGTTCAGTAATTATTTTAAACTCTGCTTGTCCTTTGGGGCGAATATATATCTTTTGATTTTCAAGCTTCAAAGTATCGCCCGGCAAGCCTATCAGACGCTTAATATAGTAATAGCCGTTTTTTGCCAGAGCCCTGCCGTTATGATAGATATTTTCGGTATTGAATACCACAATATCACCGCGATTAAGACCGACCAGCAAATGCGAGAAACGGTCAACAAACAAATGGTCTCCTGAGGACAGCCAGCCATTGCATAGTTCCTGACCTGCTTTGTAGTAAGTATTGTCCTTCGCCTTGCCTAAACCAGTGTATTCAAGAACCTTGGAAACAGTGCCGGGCAAAGTGTAATTGACCTCGCCAATATTAAATGAAGTATAAGGTGATATTCCATAATGAAGATTTTGACGGAAAGTAGCATCTCCCTCAAGCGTTCCGGCTTTTTCAACTTTCAGTTGCGCGCGTTCACAGGAAAACAGCATATAATCCAAAGGAGCGGAAACTTTACCGAGCAACGGATTTTCATTCCCTTTTTCCGCTATGTAATGAATACCGAACAAAGTCGGTTGCATACTGCTGGTCGGGATTTTGAATGGTTGCAGGAATAGTCCACGGATCCCGAATGCGACCGCGACCGCGACCGCGATAATATCAAGACATTCCCTAATCCAAGCATGTTTTGCCGGCGGTAAAATACCCCCATAAGACCTGTTACAGTCATTAATTGTTTTTTGCATTTCTTCAATAGAATTAAAGTCGCAAGTATCAGAAGTATTCTCGATTTTCAACAAAACTTTTTTTTGTTTATCGTCAAGGATATCATCATCAATAATCAAGGTATGTCGAGCATGGATCTTGAGTTTCTTCAATTCCTTGCGCAATGTATGTTTTTTTGAAAAAATCATTTTTTTATATCCTTGGGATCAATCATTATCCGAAGATTTTAGTACTGCCACAAAAGCTTCCTGCGGAATACTTACGCTGCCAACCTGTTTCATGCGTTTTTTACCGGCCTTCTGTTTCTCCAGTAACTTACGTTTACGGGTAATATCTCCGCCGTAACACTTCGCCAAAACGTTTTTCCGTAGCTGACGAATAGTTTCACGAGCGATAATCTGACCACCGATAGCAGCTTGAATAGCAATCTGAAACATTTGCTGTGGAATAACTTCTTTCAGACGTTTAACCAATATTTTACCACGATAATGGGCGTGATCAACATGTACAATCGATGAGAAGGCATCAACAGTTTCACCATTAACCATAATTTCCAGTTTTGCCAGTTTAGCAGTACCGTAGCCGGCTGGTTCGTAATCCATACTGCCGTAACCGCGAGTTATAGATTTGAGTTTATCATGGAAATCAATCAAAATTTCATGCATCGGCAGGGTTGCGGTAATAATCACATGTTTGCCGTCCACCGAATCAGTATGGGTAACAAGTCCGCGTTTGTTCATAACTAAATTCATCACATCGCCAATATAATCGTTAGGCATCATGATTCTAGTTTTTATAAGCGGTTCCTCGAGGTGATCGACTTCCGAGAGATCAGGTAAATGAACAGGATTATCAACCTCGACCATCTTGCCGCTTTTCAAATAAACGTGATAAATCACACTCGGATAAGTCGCGATAATATCCATATTGTATTCACGGCGCAGACGTTCCTGAATAATTTCCATGTGAAGCAGTCCAAGAAATCCGCAACGAAAGCCGAAGCCCAGCGCGACAGATGATTCCGCCTGATATTGAAATGCCGCGTCATTAAGCTGCAGCTTACCCATGCTCAATTTCAACTGCCCGTAATCCGCTGTATCAATCGGATAAATTCCGCTGAAAACCATCGGATGAACTTCCTTAAAGCCGGGCATAGCTTTTTTGCATGGATCTTTGACGTCAGTAATCGTATCGCCGATTTTGGTATCGGAAGCACTTTTAATATTTGGAATAATGTAACCCACCGAACCGGAGCTAAGAAGCTTATCCGCAGTCATATTCGGGGTAAAACAACCAACTTCCTTAATCTCACATTCAAGTTTATTATTGAACAGTTTGATTTTAGTACCGCGTTTAAACTCACCTTTCATCATCCGCACATAAATAACCACACCGCGGTACGGGTCATAGGTCGAATCAAAAATCAAAGCCGCTGAACCAGCAAATTTTGGTGGTTCAGGTGCTGGAATCCGAGTAACAATAGCTTCCATTATTTCTTCAATGCCGGTGCCTTCCTTAGCACTGCACAATAATGCTTCTTCGCGTGGAATCGCTAATATTTCTTCCATCTGCTCGTAACACATCTCCAAATCTGTCGCCGGCAGATCGATTTTATTAATAACCGGAATAACCTGAAGATTCAAGTGAAAAGCCAGATTAACATTAGCCACAGTTTGCGCCTGAACACCCTGAGTAGCGTCAATCATCAGCAAAGCACCTTCACAAGCTCCGAGTGAACGGCTGACTTCATAGGTAAAATCTACATGTCCGGGAGTATCAATCAAATTAAATTCATAATCAATGCCGTCTTTAGCCTGATAAGTCATTTGTACAGGATGTGACTTGATAGTAATCCCGCGTTCACGTTCTAAGTCCATATCGTCAAGTAATTGCTCCTGAGCATCACGCTCGGAAACCGTTTGCGTCAATTCCATCAAGCGGTCTGCAAGGGTGGATTTACCATGGTCAATATGCGCTATTATCGAAAAATTTCGTATTTTTTTAAGTTCTGCCATAAAAGTATCTTTTATATTTATATTCAATCAAGCACTCAATATAGCATAGTTTTCATCTTTTTCGAAAGTTTTTACCTAAAAAAAACGGATGTAACAGCTCCGTGGTCAAAGGACAAAAAATACTACTCTGAGCCGCAGGCTCTTTGGACTGCGGCACTCCTGTGCCG
>JAHOYW010000371.1 GCA_019038735.1 Victivallales bacterium
ACGTTTGGTCGGTGCAGATCAGAAAACTATTGAAAAATATATTGATTTATTAGAAAAAGCTTATGTAATATTTGTTCTCCCGGCTTTCAGCCGCAATGCTAGAAATGAAATCCGCAAAGGACGTAAAATCTATTTTTACGATAATGGTGTAAGAAATGCCGTATTAGGTAATTTTACTCCTGTTGAATCCAGAACAGATATTGGCGCATTATGGGAAAATTATCTCATTTCGGAGCGACTAAAAGCTACAACAAATCATGGGAAACGTCCGCAAAGATATTTTTGGCGCACACGAACTCAACAGGAAGTTGATTATCTTGAAGAAGAAAATGGAGACTTGTTTGCCTGGGAATTTAAATGGAATCCAAATTCAAAACATAAAATTCCTAAGGCTTTCAAAATCGCGTATCCAGATGCTCAAACTAAGCTACTTGCCCATGATAATTATGATGAATTCTTATCATGTTAGCAAATATAATTTACCATCAAAATTTGATAAAGCACTAAAATAAATTATGCTTAAGAACTATATAACAACTTGTTCCATGAGGATATCTATGAGAATCATACGGATTAGCATTTTGGTGATTTTGACAAGCCTTACAATTTGGTTCATTTTTATTGCGGGAAGCACCACGCCTGACCCTCATTACGGCCGAACGGGAGCAGTCATGTTTTATGGATTGTTGACGTTTCTTATTTGGATTCCTTATAACATCATATGCATGTTTGTGGACAAGAACAAAAAGCATGGGTTTGCAGCAATTATGATAGTTATTCTGACTTTGGGAAGCCTTGGTTTAGCTATTGCCTTTCGCTACGCTCAGGCTCAGCCTACGCAGAGTCGAGAATTGAATTGGTCTATTTGTGCATTAGGAGTTATCTTTTTTACCTTGGATATTGGATATTTCTTGTTGGATGTTGGATATTCAATCTTTATTATGGTGCTGTTGCCAGCGTAATCGCTCTCAAAGGAGCGGGATAACCCTCGAAACTTTTGTTTGGATCTTTTTCGTCCAGATAGTCCTTTAATGATTCCCAGCGCATCCAGTCGGTAGTTCGTTGTTCTTCGATTGAAGTTTGATTTACATCTACGGTATGGATATCTTTGAAACCTAGTTTGCGCAGCCATTTTTCCAATGCTAAAGGCGAGGGCAGGAACCAGACGTTGCGCATTTTAGCATAGCGTCCTTCGGGGACGAGTACCGCGTTTTCATCACCCTCGATGACTAGAGTTTCGAGGACAAGTTCGCCACCCGAACGGAGCATGTCACGGATTTGCTGGAGATGATCTATAGGCGATTTGCGATGATATAATACGCCCATTGAGAAAACTGTATCAAAAACTCGCATCTCTTGCGGAATATCTTCAATTCCGAGCGGCAAAGCCCAGGCGGAATCGTTTTGCAAAAAATGCTTCATCGCCCAATACTGCATGACGAAAACTTTGTATGGATCTATTCCGACAGCCAGTTTTGCCCCGGCTCCAGCCATGCGCCAAGTATGGTAACCGCTGCCGCAGCCAATATCCAGCACAATTCTGTCCTGTAAAGAACTAATATGATCTTTTAAACGATTCCATTTCCAATCCGAACGCCATTCGCTTTCTATTTTCATGCCGCAAATATCAAAAGGTCCTTTGCGCCAGGGGCGGAGTTTCTGCATGCATTCATAAAGTTTTTTACGGCAGGCATCGTCGCAATCCTTTGGCAAGCCGGCACGAATGGTATCACTGTCAATATCAAGAGACGATAAATTTATTTTGGGAAGTTCGCTTATTGCCTCCAGCCACATATCCCAATGTCCGTGATTGCAGTCATCAACAATATTTTGAGCTTGTTTATAAAGCTGTTCTGCCCAAATCGCTAAATTCGTATGCGCCGCGGCTTCTTTGAATGGTGAATAATCTATTTTCATTTACAATGAATAAGGCAAATTCCGCTTAAATTCAAGCTTTATAGTTGAAATTCGTCATAATTTAGCTAAATTCTTTATAACAAGTTATTTTTTTAAATACGAGGAAGTACAATTTTGAGTGATAATCTGGTAAAACCTGAAAATTTTTTGTTTGGCGAATCGGAAAAGGATGCGCTTGAGTTGGATTGCGGCAAAAAATTGCATTCGGTAAACATCCGTTATGAGACTTATGGTGAACTGTCTCCCGATGGAACTAATGCTGTATTGATTCAACATGCCTTGTCAGGTGATGCCCACGTTTCTGGTAAACACGCTCCCGATGACAAAAAATCCGGCTGGTGGGATGAAATGATTGGACCGGGAAAATATCTTGATACAAATAAATACTTTGTAGTTTGCTCTAATGTTATCGGCGGCTGTGCCGGCTCTACCGGCCCCAGATCAATCAATCCGAAAACCGGTAAACTCTATAATATGGATTTCCCTGTCATCACTATTGCTGACATGGTAAGAGCTCAAAAACGCTTGATGGAGCATCTCAAAATAAAGAAATGGCTCAGTATTGTTGGCGGCTCGATGGGCGGCATGCAGGCTCTTGAATGGGCAATTGACTATCCTGATTTAATGGAAAGCGTTATTCCAATCGCGACTACCGCGCGTTTATCGCCTCAGGCGATTGCTTTTGACTGGGTCGGGCGTCAGGCTATTTTGGCGGACTCGAACTGGCATGACGGAAATTATTCGGAAGGCGATACGCAGAAAGGTTTATCTATCGCGCGGATGCTGGCGCACATCACTTACTTGAGTGATGAGTCAATGAAAAATAAATTCGGGCGTGAATTACAGGATTCGCCATCTTACTCATTTGCTTTTAAACGAGATTTTACGGTAGAAAGTTATCTGGAATATCAGGGTCAGCGTTTTACTGAACGTTTTGACGCGAACAGTTATTTATATATTACGCGGGCAACCGATTATTTTGATATTTCAGCTAAAGCTGATGGCGATCTGGCTAAAGCGTTAGAACCGGTCAAATGTCATTTCCTAGTTGTGTCATTTTCCAGCGACTGGTTGTTTCCTGCTTCACAGTCGGAAGATTTGGTCAAAGCTCTGCTAAAAAACCAATGCGAAGTTTCATATTGCGAAGTCCAGTCAAGCTATGGACATGACGCTTTTTTACTGGAAGTGGATACTTTAGGCAAAATGATTTCTGATTTCTTACACAATCGACAGGAGGCTGTTCGTGGTAGATAAACTTAAACAACAACTATCTAAACGCCCTGATATTCTGACGATCAACAAAATAATTCCGCCGGATTGCAGAGTGCTTGACCTTGGTTGCGGTAACGGTGTATTTTTAAAATTGCTCGAACTGGAAAAAAATGTCCGGGGACTTGGAATTGAATTATCTCAAGATAAAATAATGGAATCCATCGCGACAGGAATTTCGGTTATCCATGGAGATTTAAACAATAAACTGGATTTTGCCGATGATTACAGCTTTGATTATGTGGTTGTCAGCAACACGCTGCAGGAAGTCAAACGCCCGGATCACCTTTTACAGGAAGTCGTCCGGGTCGGCAAAAAAGCCCTTGTCAGTTTTATAAATTTCGCGAACATCAAAACCCGTTCACAGTTGTTTCTCAAAGGAACTATGCCTGAAAGCAAAAATTTACCTTATCACTGGTACGATACTCCAAACATTCATCTCGCCACAATCCGCGACTTTCGAGACTTGTGCAGCAGCTTGAATATCAAAATAATAAAAGAAATTCCTTTAGGAAAAAATAATTTCCTGGCTAAATCATTACCAAACCTATTCGCCGCAAACTGCGTATTCGAAATCACTAAACTGGAAAAGTAGATTAAGCCGGCATTTCCCATAAGTATAAAAATATTTGCATAACTTTGCTTGCAGAGTATAGTATTACTATTATGAATAGAAAAGCATACATATATGATATTTTTAGCCAGCACCATCAGGAACTCACTGCTATGGGTGTGAAAACGATTGGATTTTTCGGCTCGGTGGCTAGAGGTGATGATTCTCCGGCTAGCGACTATGATATATTAGTCGAATTTGATGAAAATCACCACAAGTATAAATATTTTAATCAACTCTGTGATTTTATTGAAAAATACGTAGGGAATAATTATGATTTGGTCACTAGGCAAGGTTTAAGTCCATATATGGGAGAAAAAATTTTAGACGAGGTGGAATATGTCGAAATCGCATCTTGATTTACTTTATCACATCTCTGATGAAATAAATTTTCTTCTTTCCGAATCCGCAAATACCGATAAAAATACTTTTCTCGAAGATGAAAAGCTAAAACGAGCTTGCGCAAGAAGTTTTGAAATTATAGGTGAAGCTTCTAAAAATATTCCACAGAATATCAAAAATATGTATCCCAAAGTAGAATGGAAAGCAATGGCAAGAATGCGAGATCGTCTTATTCATCACTATTTTGGAGTTGATTATGAACTAGTATGGGACATTATAAAAGAGAATATCCCCGTATTCAAAGAACAACTCGAAAAAATATTAAAAGATTCCGAATAAAGATAAGACTGTTTAACAAATCAAATAACTTCACTTAATCATTTTTTGCTTCACTTCAAATGTTAAGTGCACTTGGACGGTATAAATGAAGTGTCATTCGTGTTTTAAACTATATAAAAAAAGTAAATTAAAATTTTATTCTAATAATAGTTATTGCACAGAATGCTTAAAAGGAATATTGGAATCTCAAGGAAAAATTATAGAGAATGAAAAAATTTCTGATGTTTCTAATTGGAAATTTCTGCGAGGCTATATTTCCCTTTTTATAGCCTTTTTTTCTCTCCTTATTTTTCCATGGTTCATTAGTGTTTTTATGTTGCTATGTATTATAGTATACAATATTATTGATTTTTATAGAAGGGAAAAATAACTTTATGAAGAAATTTGATTTGCGAACAGATGATATTGTAGAAATTATTGATTGTTGCGTTGCAGGTTTGAATCGTCCCGGAGCGGTGCTGCTGCTGCCGACTGAAACGGTTTATGGTTTGGTCTGCCGCTGGGATGACAAAGTGGCGATTGAGCGAATTTATGAACTGAAAGGACGCGAAAAAGCTAAGCCCCTTGCTTTGTTCGCGGACTCTGTGGAAACATTGAAAAAATTTGAGCTTTATTTGAATAAAAATGCTGAAAAACTTGCTGGAAAGCTTTGCCCGGGAGCCTTGACTATAGTTGTTCCGACTCCGGCTGGTGATACGCTTGGATTTAGAATACCTGACCATCCATTTGTACTCGAACTTTTAAAAAAGCTTAGCTATCCGCTGGCTTCAACCAGCGCGAACCGCTCGGGAGAAGCCAATGCTTTGGATGTTGACGCGGCTTTGGCAATGCTTGACGGCGAAGCGGATGTAGTGATTGACGGTGGAACGATTCCACCTGACCGGCAGGCATCAACGGTAGTCATGGCTTTGGACGATGAGTTAAAAATATTACGCCAGGGGACAATCAGCGAAAATCAATTAAATTCGGCGATAAGAAAGCACGGCTAGAGACAGCCGTGGCTACAGTTTAGTAAATAAAAAATGGTGTAGCCGCCTCTGTCTCTAGAGGCGCAAAATTCAAAGGATATTTTATGCTGAGAAAACTGTGTTTGTGTTTATTATTCTGCAATATAGTTATTTCTCTATATGCGGCGCAGTTGGCAATTCTTAATAGCACTGATATACATGGGCGTATCAAAGGACGGCATGGCGGAATCCTGCAAATAGCATATTTGATTGAACAGCAGAAAAAACTTTACCCACCTGACTCAATACTTCTCATTGATTGCGGAGATACTACGCAGGGAACTTTCTCAAGCATGGTTTTTGAAGGTAAATTGATGATTAAATGCCTGAATTATCTAAAGTATGACCTTTGGATAGTCGGCAATCACGAATTCGATTATCCGCTAAAAGTAGTCAAAAAACGCATGCGGCAGTTTTCCGGAACAATCTTAGCGGCTAATCTTCAAAGCCCCTATCTCGCTAAATATCATAGTTCATGGAAAATGTTTAGCAAAAATGGTATAAAAATCGCAGTTATTGGTTTGACTAGACCGGGAGTATTTAAAATGACTTCTTTCGGTGTAGCTTTGAAGCGGGTAATGCCTGAGATTCGAGCCGCGAAACCGGATATAATCATTCTGGCGCAACATTACGGGATGTATGGCTAAGGTTTTT
>JAHOYW010000095.1 GCA_019038735.1 Victivallales bacterium
TATGAACATTCCAACCGGACCATGTTCGGTACGTTCATCGTTCAGACACCAGAAGCCCTTGCCGATTTTCGGTGAGTGGAACCCAATGGCTGGCGTGGTCATGTCGCGTGCAAGGAGTTGAATCTCGGATTTGCCCTCGTCTATATTCAAGCGGGGAATATCCGAGACAATAGGTGGTTTGTCTGGACCGACATCCGCGGCAGCGGTCAAACGCGGCGAATATTTCAGTCTGTGTGATTTAAATCGATTACCGTTGTAGACAGCTCCCGGCATGAGGACATAATTGTCCGCTGACCAATCGTCAAACGCAAACGTGATACCAGCACTGACCTGCTTGACAGCACCTTCGATGACCTTGAAACGTGCAACCAGATCGATAGCATCCTGATGCCCTGGAACTCCGTCAGCTTGAACTCGGCATTCCCACTTGGCTCCACCAAAAGTAAGCTCGGCGGTCGCATTGCTCCAAGGTTCGACCAGACGATTCACTAGGTGCGACCCATCATAGCTGTTCAACTGAATTTTTATACCACACTTCAAGCTGGAAAGTATACTCGCCTTTTTCATTGTTTTGTTTCCCGTTAATTGTATTGTTAGTTATGTACTTACCGGGAGATTTGACAGTTCAAGTATGCGGTCGTAACCCCAGCGGTTCCATTCGTCTTTTACGCCTATACCGGCATTATCCATGTATTGCTTAAAAATTAAACTACCGCCAAAAGCCTCAAACATGCGGTCAGCGGCGGCGCATATCAGTTTTTTGCTTCCTGTCGGTAGCACTTTCTGGACATCTATGGGAGACCATAGCGCGGCGTTGTATTTATCCAGCATTCCTTTGAGCCATTTGTAATCATATATGTCCGGCTGGTCGAACTGAAAACAATTTACTCCGGCTTGGAGTAATGGTTCGAGGATTTCGTCGTTTTTGCCGCATGAATGCATTATTACTTTCATGCCGAAGTCATGAGCAAGTCCGAAAAGTTCCTTATATAGCTCTCCGAAATTCTCATACCACATCGCGGGACTCATCAGCAAACCATTCTGTGTTCCCATATCCTCAGCAAAGATAATCGCATCTGCCCCCGCTCTGCCGGCAGCTTCTATCTGGATTTTGAAAACTCCTGCGACAATATCGTGTAATCGCCTGACATCTTCCTGGTGAAGAGCCAGGTCCATAAGGTATATTTCCATCTTGCGCAAATAACGTGAAGAAGCAAAAACCCAGCCTGAAAGACCTGCCAGCCTGAATTTGTCGGGTTGCGTGTCAAAGCCTTTACGATAATTGGCTTCACACTGCTCCAAATCAAAAACCGGTGCCTGCCAGGTATCGAGATCGCTCCAGTCTTTAATGGCTGATTTAATAATCTCACCGACCTCACAACCATCTTTCATGCGACTCCAGAGATTGCCCCAGATGTCATCGTAATACTCAACTTCCCCTTCCGTCCACTTTTTTTGTTGATAATTTTGCGGTTCGCCCGGCCCGCCGCCGACCATATCATTTATCATCCCGGCTTTTTCGTTGAAAGTTATTCCGGGACGTATCGCATTGCTCCGTTCCAGATTTGCCATTACTATTTCGCGTGAATTCATTGTTGTTTCCTGTATTGATAAAATATCATTTTTGTAATATATTATTTACTATAAGGCCAAGCTCGTGTAATTAAAATGTTAAAAATTGATAAAAAATTGTTAATTATTGATAAAATGTACAAGGATGGAGTATTTTTTGGAACATTTCATAATTTTTCTAAATTAGTGTTCATGCTCATTTGTATTCTAACAGATAGTAATAATCTTCTTTAAAGCTACTTGCATTTAGGCTTTCAGCCCTTATTTTGTAATCCTTTAGGTTGCAAATTGGTATCACTTTATAATATCGAGGAATTCTTCAATATTAACAACAGTTCCCGTTTTTCTCGCTCGTTCGATAGCAAGAGTCGTCATTGCGGAAAGGTCGTCTATACGGTTTCATACTAAAAAATATGCGAAGAAAGGAGCGGTGCTCCTTTCTTCGCGTTTACGATGTGATTCTATTTATCTGCCCTATAGCATCAAAGCTGTTTG
This sequence comes from Victivallales bacterium, assembly GCA_019038735.1. Classification (GTDB taxonomy): domain Bacteria; phylum Verrucomicrobiota; class Lentisphaeria; order Victivallales; family Victivallaceae; genus JAHOYW01. The sequence goes on from JAHOYW010000095.1 coordinate 2,068, forward strand.
CAGGTTTACTCAGTCGAATAAGTCAGAGCTTCGTTGAAATATTTAACAGCTACTGCAACTGCTCCTCCTGTTGTATGGCTGTCACGCATTTCATTATATGTCGTTTTATATTCCGCTGGCAGAAGTGGAGAAACATTGCCCCCTGCAAATGCGACGTTTATACGATTTTTATGCTTTGCATGGACCGCAAATCTGTTATCAGTATTAGACATTACAAAAAACTGTTTTTTACCGATAGTTGTATAAGTATCGGCCAGGATTATGAAATTTGACGGCTGTTTGATTTTTCTTGCTGATAAAAGATTGTCGCCGGAATTGAATGCCGCAGTTGGAAAATCAACATTAACTGAACGCCAAGAACCATAGATATTTGTGGCATTAGACATTATAGCTTGCGCGCTGGAGATAGGGCTGGATGGACAAGATAATGAGCCGCCGGATTTTATCTCGCCCGAATGTATTAACGCATTGCCCCATGAGTTCTCTTGCGCGTTTAGCGGCATGGTTGGTATAAGGTCATCGTTGTTGTCTGCATACATCGCCATAGCTAACATATTTTGTTTCAGGTTATTAGTGCAGGCGATAGCTTTAGCCTTTTCTCTTGCCTGATTCAATGCCGGCAGTAACATGCCTGCGAGGATTGCGATGATTGCAATCACGACGAGGAGTTCAATTAGTGTAAAAATTTTGTTTTGCTTTTTCATTTTTCCATTTCCTTATTTTGTTTGTGGTTTTGATAATCCCTTTTGGATTTCGGGAAGTCGGGTATTATATTGCCCGTGATTTTTGTTTCCCTCCTTTTTTTGTTGCTTAACGATTGCTAAAATATTATTATTGTTGTATACTATTAATAGTATAAAGGAAAATCCGTACATTTGAAATGTTAATAATTGATGAAAGTTTGTAAAATATTGACAAAACATATAGAAACAGAATATTTTCCGGAACATCCTCCCGGACAGGCGCATCCACAGCTTTTGGCTGTGGAGCATCAAGGCGTGTTTTATAAATTGCTGATAGATACGTTTCACCTTCATCAACATATAACTTCATTACAGAAGACCTCCGAACACTGTCATGATGTTTTTCATATCGTTCTTTATCGGGCCGGGGACAATGCCTTTAGGCTTGACGGCCGACAAGTTCAATCTCATCCGAATCTTTTGGTACTTATCCATCCGGGGATGGTGCATTCTTTTACCCCTCTGTTGCCCGGGGAAACAATTTACCATGAAATAACTTTTTGTTTTTCGGCTCAAGGACAGAGGCTGACGGTTCCTTTTGCTGATTTATTCCGCAAATATTATGGCGAGGCAATTAAATCAGACAAAGCGGTCATAACGCTGGATGCTTCATCGGCTGCTCATCTGGAAGAATCTTATATTGAATTGGACAAAGCCTTATATAATTATGATTCGACACGTTCATTTCCTGTATACCGGGCGTTGGAACATCTTTTTGAAGCCTTATTTCAAAAAGTATTCTGTCCAAAACATGAAGAATCTCCAAGGTCTCACATTGAAGCAAAACTTCAAGAGAGCCGCCGCCATATTGAGTGCAAACTCCGCAGTAAACTGTGCTTGAAAGAATTAGCCGCGATTGCAGGCATGTCGCCGGAACATTTCTGTCGCGAATTCAAGAAAGCATACGGTGAGCCGCCATTAGAAATGCGTAATCGTCTGCGGATAAATGTTGCGATGAAATTAATCCAATACTCTGATTATTCAATAAAAGAAATCGCTGAAGAGCTTGGTTATTCCGATATATATCATTTTTCCAAAGTTTTCAAAAAAACAAGCGGACTTCCGCCCGGAAAATTCAGAAATCAAAAATTTTAATTATTTCTTTTTATCTGCTGTTTTCGTTTCAGCTTCTTTTTCGCGTTGCTTGACGCTTATATAAGATACTTTGTCAGAACTGCAGGACGGACATTTTTTAATTATGGAATTGTTGTATAATGTATCTTTCAGCTCTGCTTTTCCACCGTGCCACTTCGCCTTTATGGCTGCTTTTTTTTTCTTTTTGGCTTTAAGTTTCCGCCTGCTTTCGACCTCGTTGTAGACAAAAATTTTATTGCAGCTTTCACAGCGATATGCTAAACCGACAGGCTTGGAGCATTTGGAACAAGTTCCCTTTTCTATATTTTTAAATCTGCGGATTTCATTAAGATTACACTTGAGGCTGGTGCACATGACGTTGTAACGGCATTTATCAGTTTTACTAGGCGGGACATAGGTTACATGGTTCCAGGTTAATAATATAATTATTGCCGCGATAGGAGTATGTTTAGGTGGAAGAGCGGCTTATTTTACTTTGTTGTTTGCTGCTTTGACCGGAGCTTTTGTTGGTATCGGCTTGATGATTTACAAAAAGAAAGACTTCAAAGGAGCGATTCCCTTCAGTCCATTCTTAGCTGCCGGAACTTATTTGTGGATGCTTTTTGATGTAGAAATAATCAAGTTCTATAAATCTGTCATCGTAAATATACAAATATAAACGTTTAGTAATTTTTTAAAAAACTCTATTTCTGAATAGAATTTGCTACATCTTTTATGATGTCGCTTAGGGAAAGTTTTGTTTTCCAGTCTATCAAAGCTTCTATCGCATTGGTATCCGGCGCACGGTGCATCATATCTTCAAAACCCTTTTCATAGGCTTCGTCATAAGATATTTTCATTATTTTTGATGAACTGTTGAGCTGGGCGATGATTAGTCCGGCAAGTTCTTCGATTGAAACACGGTGATGACTTCCGATATTATAAATGCCGCCATGAGATTCGGGACAATCCGCTAAGGCTATTAAAGCTCTGACAGTATCAAAAACATGACAGAAACAACGGCTTTGAGTACCGGAACCATAAACAGACAAATCTTTTCCTTCCACAGCACTCGCAACAAAACGCGGAACAACCATGCCGTATTTTCCGGTTTGGCGTGGTCCGACAGTATTGAAAAAACGTGCGACTGTACCTTTTAACTTATGAGAATGATAATGAGCCATCAGATAAAATTCATCGAGGAGTTTACTGCATGCGTAAGACCAGCGGGAATGTGTTGGACAGCCGATCAGTAAATCATCAGTCTCAGAGAATTTTTCCTTGAATGATTTGCCGTAAACTTCGCTTGTACTGGCAATGATGATGCGTTTGTCAAATTTTACCGCGGCATTGATGACATTTTCACTGCCGTGAACGTTGGTGACAATTGTTTTCGCCGGCTCATTTACGACCAGTTCAACTCCGACTGCCGCCGCGAGATGATAAATGACATCGACATTCTTTACGCAATCATCCATACCTTCCATATCAACAATATCCGCTTCAATAAATTGCAGACGTTTGTCATTGATTACTGATCTTAAGTTCGACATTAATCCGGTAGAAAGGTTATCAATTATAACGACTTCATTGTTTGCTTCTTTCAACAAGGCCTCAGTTAAGTGTCCACCGATAAATCCTGCCCCTCCAGTAATCAGATAACGCATAAAAATCTCCTAAGCTGTTTGACTTTTTAAGTCCGTGATATTTTCTGATGTTTTTTTAAACTTATTCCACAGCGCAATTGCTGGACCTGAGAGAATATACAAATTTATTAAAGCGACTATTGCCGCGTTTTTGAATATAAAAATTGCTAAAAAGAATACTAAAAAGAGTATTAAACGACGTCTGTTGCGTCTTATCGACAACAACCATTTTGCGACATGCACATAAGGGAAACTGCTGACCATCAATAATCCCAAAACTGCCGCGTAAATCGGTAAGGCGAGTTCTAAATAGTTAATAGAATCTAAACTGTTACAGAAGATAACTATACTACAAATCGCCGCGGCAGCACCAGGCGTAGGCAAGCCGGTAAATTTATCACTGCTCTTCTTCTCAAGCATCGCATGAACATTATAAGTCGCCAGCCGCAAAGCCGCACCGCCGAGGTAAACCGCCGCCAGTCCGCAAATCAAAAGATACTGTGTATTGGACATGACTTTCAAATGATGTGCCATGATTGCGACGAGCGTGGCTGGAGCAACCCCGAAAGTTACCA
>JAHOYW010000289.1 GCA_019038735.1 Victivallales bacterium
ATCTTATACTGTTGTGCAGGATGCAGATCGTGCTTTAAACGAACTTGCAACAGAATACAAAGATACTGAAGTTCTTATTGTCCGTAGCGAAAAAGTTACAGCGGAAATCATGGACATGCTTCCCGAACTGAAACTAGTGGTTCGTGCCGGTGCTGGTTATAATACTATTGATACTAAATATGCCCGTCGCAAAGATATTGCGGTAATGAATACTCCCGGAGCCAACTCCAATGCTGTAGCGGAAGAAGTCGTTGCGCTTATGCTCGCTGGAGCACGGCATATGGTTTCAGCTGACATCTCGACCCGCGCTGGAAAATGGGAGAAGAAAAATTTTATGGGCACTGAGCTTACTGGCAAAACTATTGGTGTTGTCGGCTTGGGTAATATTGGTCGTCTGCTGATTAAACGTCTGGAAGGTTTTGATATGCAGTTGCTCGGTTATGATCCGATGATTTCTCCAGCTTTAGCTGAAAAAATTGGTGTTGAGCTTTGTTCTGTACAAGAAATATTTGAAAAATCAGATTATATTTCATTGCATATCCCTGAAAACGATGAAACCCGCGGTATGATTAACTGCCAGCTTTTACGTTTGATGAAAGATGGTGCTACTTTGATAAATTGTGCCCGTGCCGGAATTATCAATGAAGAAGATATGCGCACTATCAAAGCAGAGAAAAAAATAATTTTTTGTAATGATGTTTATCCGAAGGATGCTGCTGGAGATAAATCGGTCGCGGATATAGCTGATGTCATGCTTCCACACCTTGGAGCCAGCACTAAAGAAGCTAACTTTAACGCCGCAAAGCGCGCCGCAGAGCAAATTATTGGCTATTTTGAACAGGGAATTACTAATTGCGTGGTGAATAAAGGTATTCCGGACGGACTTGATGAAGCCTATCAACGTCTCGCTTTTGTCCTGACTTCAATCGCCAGCGGTTATCTGGGCAAAGACAAACACCCGACCCGTATTGAAACAAGTTTCTATGGAGGACTAAATAAATACTCCAAGTGGATGACAGCACCGATTACGGCGGCTATTTCTACTGAATTTGATGTTTTTCAAGATGCTTCCGACGCGGAAAATTTTCTTGAAACACGTGGAATCGAATTGCTTAATCGTGATGTCAATGACGAAAAACATTATGGTGAATCAATGACTATTGATTTGTTTGCCGGAGATGAAGTTGTCGCGCAGGCAAGTGTCCGCGGCACTATTACTGAAAATAATTTGATGGTATCCCGTTTGAAAAATTTTGATAAGCTTTATCTTGAACCGACAGGGCACAATCTTTTTGTCGAATACAGTGACCAGCCGGGGGTTATCGGTAAAATAGCCAGTATTCTTGGCGAGAAGAATATCAACATCATTGATCTGCGCGCGCCGCAGGATGTAAAAGCCGCTAAATCATTAGCGGTCATCAAAACTAACAGCGAAATACCTGAAATGCTCATCGAAAAGATTAAAGAAGATGTCAATGCCGAACACGCATTCCAATTTTCTTTTGAAGCCTAATTGTTAGTCTGGAGGCTCTGTGAGTGATATAAAATTAACGCCGATGATGAAGCAGTATCAGCAATCGAAAAATGAAATTCCTGATGATGCTATATTGTTATTCAGAATGGGCGATTTTTACGAGATGTTCTTTGAAGACGCGAGCAAAGCCAGCGCGATAATGAACATTACCCTGACCAAACGCGGCGGAGTGCCGATGGCGGGTTTTCCTTATCATTCCCTTGAAAAACACTTGCCAATTTTGCTTAAAGCCGGCGTAAAAGTCGCTATTGCCGAACAAATGGAAGATCCTAAGTTTGCCAAGGGGCTGGTTAAGCGCCAGATCACAAGGGTAATCACTCCCGGGACAGTTGTTGATGCCGCGGCATTGTTGCCTGATAAAAATAATTTCCTTGTTTCAATACTTTCCGTCAAAAATAAAATTGGTCTAGCTTCGTTGGATATTAGTACCGGTGAGTTCAAAGTAACTGAACTTGATGATATGAGCAAAGTTGAAACTGAATTGACTCGCCTGGGAGCTAAAGAATGTATCTTGCCACAAGGCGAATATGAACAGTGGGAAAAGGATGATGATTTTCCTCTTACAGATCGAGGTTTTACTTGGACTCCGCTTGATGATTGGACATTTTCTTTTGATGTCTCCGAAGAATTGCTCAAACGACAACTGAAAGCAGCTTCGCTTGATGGTTTTGGCTGTCGCGGTCTGCATGCGGCAGTCTGCGCGGCTGGTGCTGTGTTGCATTACGCGATTGAAAACCTTCGTCAGGATGCCAAGCATATCAACAAACTTTCTGTATATAATGATAGTGCCTATCTTGAACTTGATGCTATTTCACAACGTAATCTTGAGCTGGTTGATACAATGTTCGGCAGCGAGAAAGCTAATACTCTACTCGGAGTGCTGGACAAAACTTCCACTGCAATGGGAGGACGTTTACTGCGTGACTGGATTTTGCGTCCATTGTTTGAAAAGGATAAAATTACTGCTCGTTTGGATGCTGTTGAAGCTTTGCGTGACGATCCTTTGACTTTGACCGAACTGCGTGAAACCATTGGCTCAATACGCGATCTTGAACGTATTATCGCGCGCTTGAATATCGGCACTGCCAATGCGCGCGATACACTTGCTCTGGCGAACGGGCTTTCGATGATCCCACCGGTAAAAACCCTGCTGAGTAATTTTGATACCGTTCTGTTGAACGAATTACAGGAAAGTCTGCATGACTCTCCTGAGCTGACAAAGCGCATTCTCAACACACTTAGCGAAGAACTACCCACGACTTTGACTGATGGTGATATTATCCGTTCCGGTTTCAATGCTGAACTTGATGAATTACGCAGTGCTTCAACAGAAGGTAAAAACTGGTTAAGCAATATTCAAAAGAAAGAGCAGGAACGCAGCGGGATTAAAAATCTCAAGGTTAAATACAATAAAGTTTTTGGTTATTATATTGAGGTCAGTAACTCTAATCTGGATATGGTTCCTGAAGATTATATCCGTAAACAGACTTTGGTCAATGCTGAACGCTATATTACTCCTGAACTTAAAGAAGTTGAAAGCAAAATTCTCGGTGCGGAAGATAAATCCAAAGCTTTGGAATATCAACTTTTTCAACAATTACGCAGTTTTGTACTGGAATTTACCGGGAAAATACAGGAAAGCGCAGTTTCGCTGGCAAATATAGATGTTATTTGCTCCCTCGCTGAATGCGCTAGAATCTATTCTTACACCAGACCACATATTAATGAAGATGAAACCCTGATAATTGAAGGCGGACGCCATCCTGTTCTAGACGCGGTCATGCAGGGGGAACGCTTCGTACCTAATGATACTCTGCTTGACGGTGATGAAAACCGCATAATGATTATTACGGGTCCGAATATGGCTGGTAAATCCACCTATATTCGACAAACCGCGATGTTGGTTTTGATGGCGCAGATAGGTTCGTTTATCCCCGCCGACCGTGCTGCTATTGGCTTGGTTGACCGTATTTTTACCAGAGTCGGTGCGGCAGATGATATTTCGCGTGGACAAAGTACCTTCATGGTGGAAATGGTGGAAACTGCTAATATTTTGAATCATGTAACTAGTAAAAGCTTAGTTATTCTTGATGAAATTGGTCGTGGAACGAGTACTTTTGACGGTTTAAGTATAGCTTGGGCAGTGGCGGAATTTTTACACGATACTCCTGGCAGCCAGGCACGAACACAATTTGCTACACATTATCACGAATTGACCGAGATGGCTTTGACTAGGCGCGGTGTTAAAAATTATAATATAGCGGTTAAGGAATATGGTGATAATATTATTTTTCTCCGCCAGATAGTACCCGGCGGCACTGATAAAAGCTACGGTATTCATGTTGCAAAACTCGCTGGATTGCCTGACTCAATTATTGAGCGTGCCAATGAAATACTTGAAAATCTTGAAAATTCCGCAATGTCAAAAGACGGTGACGTTATTTTAGCTATGCACCATAAACATGATCATCATGTCAAATATGACAGTACAGGAAGCGAGTTCTTTGGAGTTACTGAGATAAAAAAAGATCAATCCTCTAAAGAAAATAAATCTATTTCGGAACTTTCCGGACATCAGCAAATGAAAGAAAATGATGAAGAAACAAGTTCCGATTCTTTCCAGCCAATGCTGTTTTAATACCAATTTGCTATCACGAGCTGCTTCAATAAATTATTCAGGAAAAATCAATTGTTCTATTGAGACAAGGGAATTATCATCTTCAAAAATATCTACTTTCAGTTTGTAACGATTATTTGATTTTACTTTCTTGGGTAATCTTATTGTAATCAATTCCGGGTTTAAAGGAGAAAGCTTGAAGGTGTCATAGCTTTTTGTTAACAGAATAGACCCGCGCGAAGCTTTCAAAAGAAGATCCAAGACCATACCCGAGCTCGAAGCAACAGGCATGAACTGCATTTCACATTTGTAACGCTTACCGCGAGGATTTTTTTTAAGGCTTAAACCGAAAAGACCTTTTTCTGTAACAGTATTGACCGTTTTCATGCCGCGACCGACAATAAATTTCCATTCCCATTCAACACGTTGCTGTGGTTTTGCTTCAAGGTTAATGTAAGGGAAAACCGAAAAACAAGTATCAGTTTTCCAAAAAACAACTTTGTCAAGTACTGTTTTGGAAATAAACGCAAAGACACTTTCATTATCCAGTCCACCTATAGCAATCCAGCGTTTTGCCTTAGACAGGCGGGCATTTGTAAATTCGTAATAGTTGCGAAAATCTTTTATATAAATAGGTTCACAGTCGATGTAAGAGATTCTTTTTTTATTAACAGTGCGTGCTTGCTGGTATGGTACAACAATCCACGGCTTTAAATCAGGATTGGAATTATTGAATATTGCGGTGGGACTGATTCGTGCTTTTAAAGTCTTATCGCTTAAATTGAAAAATATTCCTTTAATTTTCACTAGAGCAGTATCTGAAAAAATACAGTCTATGCGCATCTTGTAATTGATTTCTTTTTTATCGTTGTCACAATTCTGCATGAAAGAAATCATTGTTTTTTCTTTTTTCTCTCCTACATTGCTGATAGTTGATTTCCAGGGGAAAAACTCTGTTATATTTAATTTTGCGCTGGAATCAATTGTTCCACGACCAACACCCGGCAGAATTATTATTTTTTTAGTTTTAGGTATTTCGACAAGAGGTTCAAATACTTGAGCAAGTCCATAACGGATAGCTCCATCAGGAGCTGCACCTTTACACAACAAATTATTAGAGTTTTTTAATGCAATATTTTTGAACCAGCCGCCGCGAATAATATCAACAGCATAATGATTTGATTTTAATTTGTTTGGTATCATTAAAACAGTTTTGAAGAACTTATTACTTATAAGATAACCGGCAAACTTTTTTTCAAGATAGACTTTTTCTACTTTAACTTTAGCATTTAATTGCAGAACAGCGAAGAAAAATAAAAATATTATAAATTTATTCATAGGGCAAATTCCATATACTTATATATATATCCATTATAATTATAGCAGATATAAAGAGATAAAACACCGTTTTTTAAGAAAAATACGCTTTTTCTTAAAAATAATTCAAACTTTAACATCTTTAGGATAATATTATTTGTTGTGGATTCCTACGCCGCCGCTAATCACTAACTTCATGCCTTCGCTGACTTTCATATCCAGCATTTGACAGTCTTTACGGGGGATAAACAGTAAAAAACCGCTCGTTGGATTCGGGGTGGTCGGAACAAAAATACTGAGCAGATCCTTCTCTGTTTTTTGGGAGAGTTCCCAGTCCTTTTTATTTTCATTGGTCAAAAAACCAATAGTGAAAATTCCTTTGCGGGGATATTCGATTAATACCACCTTGCTGAACATATTGCCTTTTGGCGTCCATAGAGCTTCACCTATTTGGCGTGAGGTTGCGTAAACGGAACGTAAAAGTGGTACTTTCAATAATAGCCATTCTGTGAAACGCGCCATTAACCGTCCTGATTTATAACGCATAAATTCGCCGATCAATAATAAAACGGCTATTATAAGTAACAGGGTGCCTACTCTGATACTCTGC
>JAHOYW010000252.1 GCA_019038735.1 Victivallales bacterium
AGGGAAAAACAAAGCTTGTCAGTAGCGGAGCAAACTTGCTCTCGGCACTACTTTCCACAACTGGTGCGGGAGCCGTTGCTCTTGTGATATGCTTGACATTTTTCGCAATCACCATGGCGTGCACAATTAACATTAGAGCATTTACAGTCTTTGTTTTCAGTCTCATTTGACATATTTTCCTCCTAAGTTTATTTTTTACGGTGTAATCATCTCGATATTATCGATGACTTCCCGCATTATATCTTTGTATTCAGGAATCCTTGCTTCGTCCTCAAGAATTTTTCGCAGAGGCGCCGCGGTCGCCGGATTTGACGGCGCGAAAACTGTACAACTGTCAGGAACTTGTTCACTGGATAAATCAAATGTCCCGATACGGCGCGCGAGTTTAACCGCGTCATTTTTGTCAGATCCTACCAGCGGACGCAAAACCAGCATGTCAATCGACTCGTTGATCGTCGCCATATTCTTAATCGTCTGACTTGCCACTTGACCAACCGCTTCACCAGTGAGTAATGCTAGGCGTTTGTGTTTTTCCGCCACAATTTGTGCTATACGGAACATCATTCGACGATACAAAACTGTCCTGAAACGAGGATTGCAATTATCCCGAATGAGTTTTTGCAAAGGTGCTAAATTACATATAAACAAGCGTGCCGGACGTTGAAACAAATTCAAATGATGTCCAATACGGCGAACTTTATCAATAGTGCTCGGCGGAGTATATGGATCGCTGTGAAAAGTTAAAAAATCACAACGGCAACCGCGTTTCATAATCTCGTAACACGCTACCGGAGAATCAATTCCGCCCGAAAGTAAAGCCAAGACCGGAGAATTACAGCCGACCGGCAAACCGCCCGGACCGCGGATAATCTCATAATAAACAAAGGCAAATTCTTCACGCAGTTCACTCCAGACAGTAAGATCAGCGTTTTCCAAGTCAACAGTCAATGAATCATAATCATATTCCTTGCCAACTTCTTCCGCTAGGGCAATTTCAATAGCTTTAGAATTCAATTCAAAATCCTTGTCACTGCGTTTAGCGCGGATGCGGAATGATACGACTTTTTTCTTCTCAAAAGCCTTCGCAAAATACGGACGGCAAGAACTGTCCACAGCTTTTTTCAGCGCGTCCATTGTAGGCTCGCACATAATTACCGGCGAAAAAGATTCCAGCCCGAAAGCGCGTTGAAGCTGTTCTTTGACAAGCACAAGTTGTTCATCACTGAAACAACTTTTATCCTTGAACTCGACCCATATTCTTCCGCGCACCCGCAGGATTCTGATGTCATGGAGTTTACGCAGGAGATAGTACATGTTTTCAACCATGCGTTTCTCAAACATCGAACGATTATTACCTTTTATCGCTATCTCGTGGTAGCGGCAAATAATTGCGTTATACATAAATTATCCTTATAATTTTTCTTTTTAGTAGTGCCAGGAGCAGCCTTGCTCCGGCACATAATGCTTTAAATCGGGCTATAAACTTATAAGCTGTCAAAAATACTTGTCGCGGAGCAGGCTGCTCCTGCGACTACTTAATTTCAAAACCAAGTTGTATTAGTGCTCCAAAAACTTCATTATCTTCACATTTTACCGTAAAAACTGGAAATTCACGGCGCAATGGATAATCTCCACGCTGTTTTTCAAAAGTCGATGGAGAATTCCGCAAGCGATCACTATCGTCTTTAATATTATATGTCAAGCTTACAGCTAAAAGCATTTTTTCTTCAAAACTGCCGTCTTCAGAGATAGTCAAAGACCTTTTTTCAGGTAATGGCACATCAGACGGATACCAGTCGGCAAAATCTAATCCGAAGAATTCTGACAGCGCATTAACGCTCATAGCTGTTCCGTTGGCTTTGCCGTCAGCGGAATATCCAGCGATATGCGGTGTTCCAAAATCAAGCAAGTCCAAAAGCTCTAAGTCCAAGTCAGGTTCATTTTCCCAGACATCAAGAACCGCTCCGGCAATATTCTGTTCTTGTAAAGCCTCCTTCAAAGCTGGATTATCACAAATATTGCCACGAGAAGAATTTATATAAAAAGCACTAGCTTTCATTGACTTAAATAATTCTTTGTTTCCCAAATGATAAGTCGGATATTTTCCACCTTTATTCAAAGGCACATGCATAGTGATGAAATCAGCTTCAGCAACAACTTGCGCCAAATCAACGAACGCTCCCTGCCCTTCTTTATCTGCTCTCGGCGGGTCGTTCAATAAAACTCTCATCCCCAAAGCTTCACCGACTTTAGCGACTTTCGATCCGACATTTCCCACGCCAACCACGCCCAGCGTTTTGCCACGCAGAGAAATTTTATGTTGACAAGCCAAACTCAATAAAGCAGAACTTATATATTGTGCCACAGATGAAGAATTACAGCCGGGTGCGTTAGTCCACTTAATGCCCTTTGCTTCCACCCAAGCTGTATCAATATGATCATAGCCGATAGTCGCGGTAGCAATAAACTTAAGCTTAGAGCCTGTCAAAAGTTTTTCATTACATTTAGTACGGGTACGAGTAATAATCGCGTCCGCGTCTTTCGTGTCCGCGGGACTTATTTTCGCGCCCGGAAGATAAACGACTTCCGCGCAGGATTCCAATACTCCCCGCAAAAATGGTATTTTATCATCTGCTATAATTTTCATATTTTCAACTTAATTTAGTTAGAGCTTCGCGCCCGGTCATGCCGATGCGTACGCCGACAGTTTCGGCAGAATTACTGCATTTTACAACTTCAGCTTCCAGCATGTCGTCAAAAGTTTTAACACCTGTAACAATAGCAACATGTTCCTGTAGCTTGTTTGCTGTTGCAATATCGAAATACCCACAAGCAATGAAGCCATGAGACGCTTTAATCAATAAAATCGTTGCAGATTCTGTAGGAATCCGCCACGCTTCAAAATCTTTCCCGTCAATAATTATTTTTTCCATTATATATTAACTCCCGATATTATCACTATTTTTAGCGTACTATTATTGAAAAATGACGCTTTTGGTTGTATGTATATCAGCTATTAGAATATAGCAAAAATACTAAATTGCGAAAATAAAATCAAAAAAAACAAGGATATTCATATGAAAGAAAGCTTTTTACAGGAAAATTTTGCTGAAAGAGTCGGCGGAAATAAATTCGGCAAAGACACAAGCGTTTATAAATTTGAAAAAATCAAACGTGCGAAACGTGCCGCTCAAGCAGCCAATCCAGATATTAAATTGATAGATATGGGTGTCGGCGAACCAGATGAAGCCGCCTTCCCTGAGGTAATCGAAGCTTTGACTAAAGAAGTCAAACTCTGGGAAAACCGCACATATACAGACAACGGTATTAACGAATTCTCACATGCCGCCAGCAAATATATGAAAGAGCTGTATAATGTAGATATATGTCCGGAAACTGAGATCGTTCACGCTATCGGCAGTAAATCCGCTTTAAGCCTGCTGCCGGCATGTTTCATCAATCCCGGCGACATCTGCGTTATGACCGTTCCCGGTTATCCGGTAATGGGGACATGGACTAAATATTTCCAAGGTGAAGTCGTAAATTTGCCTTTGCTTGAAGAAAATGGTTTTATGCCGGATATCGAATCCCTCACCGCGGATCAGCGTAAACGCGCTAAGTTGCTCTACTTGAACTACCCTAACAATCCAACTGGAGCTTCGGCGACTGAGGAATTTTTCGCCAAAACTGTTGATTTCGCGCGTGAAAACAATATTCTGATTATCTCTGACGCGGCTTATGCTCCACTCAATTTTGTTGGTAAACCTTTAAGTATCCTGTCAATACCGGGTGCAAAAGATGTTGCTGTTGAACTGCACAGTATGTCAAAAGGTTTTAACATGACCGGCTGGCGTTTGAGCTGGGTCTGCGGCAGTGAACTGGCAGTCAAAGTTTTTGCCAGCGTCAAAGACAACGCCGATAGCGGTCAGTTCGCGGCAATTCAAAAAGCCGCCATCGCGGCACTAGAAAATCAAGCGGAAATAACTCCAAAGATTTGTGAAAAATACGAACGCCGCCTACAAAGCATGACCGCGGCACTGCAAAAAATCGGATTTCCGGCTGTGATGCCAAAAGGTTCATTCTATTTATATGTAAAAGCCCCTAAAGGAATAGTTGGCGGCGAAAGTTTCGCTTCCGGCGAAGATTTCAGCCAATGGCTTATCCGTGAAAAACTAATCAGTTCCGTTCCATGGGATGACGCCGGTAATTATGTTCGTTTCAGTGCCACATTTGTAGCACGCGGCGGTGCGGCGGAAGAAGCGGAAGTATTAAGCGAATTTGCTAATCGCCTTAGTGATGCTAAATTTATCTGGTAATAAACAATAAAAAGGATATAAAAATATGTTATTTGTAAACAAACAAAAGGAAATTCAATCTCAGATTTCTGAGTATTGCGCAAGCGTTCTGGAATGTATGGACTCTTTTCAGGAAGCGGTAAAACAATATTGCGACAATAGTGACAGAAAGGCTGTCAAGGCTTCTTTTGCACAGGTTCACAAAGCAGAAAGCAAAGCCGATGACATCCGTAGAGAGATTGAAGTTTTAATGTATTCGAAATCATTGTTTCCCGAGTCTCGCGGCGATATAATGGGATTACTTGAGACAATGGACAGAGTTCCAAACCAGGCAGAATCAGCTATCCGCATGATTTGGAACCAATATGTCACAATACCAGAACAACACAGTTCCGAGCTGTTAAATCTGGTCGATGTCTGCTGCCGGGCAGCTTATGCAATGGTCGATGCGGCAGAAAAGTTGTTTTCCGACTTCACTAACGCGGCTGTTGCTGTGGGCAAAATAGACGAACTCGAAAGCGAAGGTGACAGAATAGAAGCCTCACTTATCGAAAAAGTTTTTTCAGAAAAAAATGATAGTATTTCAACAATCGTATTTCGTGATTTCATTAAATGCGTTGTCCAGATCAGTGATCGGGCGGAAAACGTTGGCGACAGAATTCGCATTATCGTAGCCAAGAGGTCTATATAAAATGTTTCCTTTAAGCGGCGGTTTATTTCTAGGATGGGCATTAGGTGCCAATGACGCAGCCAATGTCTTCGGAACAGCTGTGGCTTCACGGATCATTACATTCCGCAAGGCATCTATACTGTGTGCGGTAGCTATCATTATCGGCGCGATATGTCAAGGCGAAGGCGGCATTCATACTTTAAGCGGCTTGAGTAAGCAAACTCATATGACTACTCTTCTTGTCGTATCACTTTCCGCCGCTGTTACAGTAACATTAATGACAATTATGCGCCTGCCGATAAGCGCTTCTCAGGCTACTGTAGGTTCGATTGCCGGCGTTGGTCTGGCAACCGGAAGCATGCAGTGGGGCGGCTTGATAAAAGTCACAACCTGCTGGGTGGCAAGTCCCATTGGCGCATTAATTATCGCGATTATCATCTATAAATTATTAGCGGCGTTTATTCGTTATGCTCCTATAAGTATTTTGACTCGCGATAAAATGCTCTGGAGCGGTCTGATAATCGTTGGTATATACGGTTCATACGCTCTCGGCGCAAATAGTTCTGCCAACGCCACTGGCATTTTTTCTGGTCAATTCCCCGGAGTATCTGATAGACAGCTTGCTCTTTTGGGTGGTCTTTCCATTGCACTGGGTGTTCTTACCTACAGCAAGCGCGTAATGATGGCTGTCGGTAAAGGGATCATGCCTTTAGATGCCTTCACCGCTTTAGTAACAGTTTCTTCAATGGCCACGACTATACATATTTTTGCTTTTATCGGTGTGCCGGTAAGCACCTCGCAAGCGACTATTGGCGCAATAATGGGCATAGGGCTTGTCCGTGGAGTGCATTCCATCAAATTTCGGTCTTTGCGCAACATTGGTTTCGGCTGGCTATTGACACCAATAATCGCATTAATTTTATCATCGTCAGGTTATGCTATATTTTGTTTGGCAAAACCTGCCTTATAACCAGCAAAAAAAGGAGCAGTATAATGAAAGAATTACATGACAAAATCAGAGCTCGTCTCGAAGAACTACGCGTTTATCTGCAGAACGACGGCGGCGACATGGAAGTTGTCAACATTGAAGATAAACTCGTTACACTCAGGC
>JAHOYW010000006.1 GCA_019038735.1 Victivallales bacterium
GATTTGATTTGCCTGTGATATAAATTTTATTTGTTGCGGCTGCTAGAATCATTCCACCGCTTGCAATCGTGCCAGCGCTGAAAGTTGTTATGTCTTTTATCTTCGATGCTTCAAAAATAAAGTCAGCAAGCTCGAAAGTACCCTTAACCGCGCCGCCTGGTGTGTCCATATCAAGGATTATCCTTTCAATTCCAGAGTCATCTAAGGCGGTTTGTATGCTTTTTTGTATGTTTTTTGTGCTGGCTTCGTCGAAAAAGAAACTAAAAAAGGACATTCCAGGCGTCAATACTCCATGAATCGGGATAATTGCAGCGCCGTTTTCTATCTCAAAGCGTGGTTTTTCCTGGTTTCGAGTCGCCATTAACGCCTTGAAATCAATCTTTTCACCCTTCATGTGATTAATATATTCCCTGGTGATTTCTGTCAGCGTTCCCTGATCAGTCATCCAGGGTGAATTCAATAAACCTAGTATTTTCATGCAACCTCTTCAAGTTCGTCTGGGTCGATTATTTCTTCAATTCCTTTTTCTGCTCTCAATTCGTTTTCTCTTTTGATCTGATCATTTACCCGCAAAAAATCCTTACCCTGTGTTTCTGATGTGATAGCCGTCAGACTCTTGACACCCATTTTATTATTAAGCTCGTTTGCTTTTGCTTCCTGCAGTTCATTAAATGCCGGGCGCGTCGGTCCAGTCCATTGGTTGTAACCGCTTCCCTGAAATGCTTTTTTAATTCGATCATCTAAAAAATATCCAGGCGCATCAAGCATACCTCTGTAAATAACCTCATCAAGAAACGCCTCATAAGTGGGTTGGCAGAGTCCTATTGCCATATCAGTACGCTTTGCAAGGAAATAAAGCCAAGCCTCCATAATTTCGCCGCGACTCGCTGAGTAACTTTTATCAAATGAAAGCAAAATTAAACTTCTGGGCACACCGACCGCAGCGCCGATTTCTGCAACCATCGCTTTGAAATACGGCTCAAATAAATGATTTGGCCGGTTTGGATCAAATGATTCAAAATTAGTTCCTGCATCGCCCCTAACTATTGAACCATGCCCGAGGGTCAATTTGTCATTTGCTGAAGGCGCGCTTGGATCAGTCGGCGCTGTTTTTTCTTCCTGAGTTGATGAAGGATCGCCGGTAATAATAATTGTATAAAAGCTATTGATCACCGCCGCCAGCAATTCAGCATTTGAAAGCCTACCGAGCTGAATCAATTTATCTACGACTGTTCCGAGTACCGGGATTCCCCTGGTTTGACCTGGCCGGATCTGGTTAAAATGTTGTAAGATATTCCGGCGCCCGGTTTTTTCTCCAAAGATTCGCCGTTCTATCCAGCTTACTTCGGTTATTGTGTTTGAATAGTCACCCGGTGGCTTGTTTGAAATCCATATTTTCGAAGGCGCGCCGTCTGAATCTTTTTCAATCCCTTCAGTTAGTTTTGCAGTGTCCTGGCCATAGTCTTTATTACTTACCCTTTCACTTTCCAAGGTCTGAAGTTTTAAGCGATAATCCGAGCCCTTCCTTTCTTTATCGGTGAATAACGTGAAGCAATCCCCGCCTTCAAGAAATGATTGAAGTGTTAATAATGTTTTTTGTTGAAAGTTTTGAATTCTTGATAAATCACTTTCTGCTGATTCCGACCATGCCCGCCACAATGAGTCAGCTTCATCCTGCCAAGCCGCCGCGCGTTGATCATCCCAACCCAAAAGTTTCGAATCAATTTGTGGGTGAAGCGTCAAACCCCTGGCACCAACTGAATGATCACAGATTCGATTTATTAATGCCCTGGCCACTGGTGAGTCCCTGACTAATTGCCGGACCCTTTCGACGATTGTTAAACGTTCGCCCCAATTTACTGAACTGTCGGCATCGGTAACACTTGTAATATAATTATCAAATACAGCGCCGGTTTTTTTTGCAGATGCATAGCCGCCGCCAGCCATTGACATTTTTACTCGATCAACATAGCGATTATATGCCCATTTGGGAGAAATACGCGCCGCTACCTTATCAATAATATTCGGCATCAATGCCGATTCAGATGGTTTTTCAACTTTCATCAAGTATCAATTATTGTTTGTTGACTGATTATCAAGCCGCCGGTTGTGCCCGCTGCCAATTCCTTCAATTTTTTATCGTAGAAATCAAGCCGTTCCGCTATTTCCTCAGCGTCGGCCCTCGTAAAACTTCTGATTCCTATCGAATATGATTGACCTGCAGCAACCGCAATGTCAGCGGCTAACCATCTATCAAAACCCGCTTGTGCTTTTTCGACTGTCCAACCTGACATTTATTTTTTCCATAAAAAAAGGCGCGTCAATTTTTCATCAACACGCCTTTTTATGTCTTTTCAAAAACATTGGTTCACCTAGTGAGATTTTTTCACTCTCTGAACCTGAACCATATTTATATTAATTCACCTTGTCAACCCCTTTTGTCAAAATTGTCAGTTTTGTTATTTTATCAGGTCTTATCATTGAGATATTTTTGATAATTATTTTCTGTCAATTCCTCGCTCTTTCTAATTTTGTTATTTTCGTTTCTGATATCAAGCCAGGCACGTTTCCAGATTTTAGCATCAGCGGCCTTTCCGCGAATCAATTTCAATGTTTCATACCTGGCTCGGAATCTTTTTTCTAGTTTTTCGAGTGCGTCCTTTTCTGTGTATGGAATATGTGTCATACCGTCACCCCTTTTGAAATAACCCTTTTCCCTGTTGACTTATTGCCCGTTCCCCCGGCTTTATTCCAATCAATAAAAGATTGCCAGTTTATTTTTTTGTATTCCCTGAACGCCAATAAAAAAGCCGCGCTTGAATAAATATGGCAATCAAGTGCTTCATTCCTGGCGTGTGCATGTGGCTTTTCAAATATTCCCTTATCGTTTGGTTTCTCAACTGTTAGCTGTCTGAACCATCGCTCAGAAAAACAAGGCTTGTCTGAAAAATGTAAATTACCTTTGCCTTCTGTGTGTCTTTCGAGTAAATTATAAAACGCTGCCTTTTTTACATTAACTAATAATCCCCAGCTTTCAAAATCATCTAAATCTTTTGTTGAATTCTGAATGAAATTGATATTTGCTGCAGTCGAGCCCTTGCCAAATATACCAAAAACAGCCTGGAAGTAATGCGGCTTTACATTTATTATGAAATCTTTCGGGTATTCTTTTAAAAATCCCAGATCAATAGCCATTGAATAAATCGGTTGATCGGTTCCGTGAATGTTTTTATAGGTTTTATTCAGTAAAAAATCTTCTAATTGGTTCCAGCATGATCCCTCTTGCCCTAATTTAATTCTGGGATCGCCTGAAAATCCAACATGCTCAATGAAATAAGTATCGTTTTCGCCGTGTCCGCAAACCTGACATTCCAATCTATCGTCTTGAACGTCGACACCGGCTGTTAATATCACACAATTCTCTGGCAATGGATCAAGGCTTTCCCTGGTATCGAATAAAATAGAATGCTTGATTGTTTTTCCAACCCTTCGCTTCCAGGGTCGGGCTTGTTTGCTGTTTCGGTGTCTGATCTTTTCCGAGTTGTCGCCCTCCTCATCATAAACCTTACAAGCTGAAAGCCAATCCTTTGCATATTGTTCAAGTGGATAACCAAGCAATGAATAAAGCGAGCTTACGCGATAACCCTTCGCTAATTTGTCGAGCCCTTTAGCTGTCGGCCTATACTCAGCGTTTTGCAGTGCCTTGTGCTTCTGGTCTTCATAGATTTTATGCCCGCAATCCGTATTTTGGCACAAGATATAGGGCTCATCAGTTATTAAATAATCCTTATGTGGGATCACAAGGTTTTCAAATTCCCAGACTTGTGGATAGTTACACTTAGGACAAAAAACATAGAAGTGGTTTTGATCAGTTTTCTTGAATGCAGGCCAGATTATTGACTCACCCTCGGCCCTGGGTGATGAATTAATAAACGCTTTGTAGTCCCCAAATCTGCCGCTTACCCTATCCAGCAATAATTTAAGCGGGTTGCCTTCCCCCACTTTTTTATTCTTACCAGTTGTGCCGCCAATATTCATTGCAAATCTATCGGCGTCATCGACAAGCAAAACAGCTGCAGATATTTTTGCATAGCTGGTTCCGCTGGCGCCGCCCCTTGCAATCAATGAGGCGCCCGGCCATTTCTTAAATAAGTATGGGTCATTTTTCCGGCCGACCCTTTCAAGTACATCTGAAATATATTTATTGGCCTCAATCGTTTCTGCAAGTTCATCCTTTGCCCAGGAAACTGCCATCTCCTTAACTGCATGCATAGCTAGAATCGGCCCGCGCAAATGGCAGTCAATTCTATAAGCGATCAGGATCAAATTAGCGGTTGACTTAGCAACCTGAGTTCCACAAGGAAAATAGATTTCTCGGGTCGGGCTCTGTGGACTTAATTCATATAGTATTTCTTTAATGTGCGGTGTGTAAGTTAAATCAATTAAGCCCTGCATTTTGGATGAAGCCGGAAGGTGGAAACGATTGACAGCCCATTTATCAATTGTAATATTCGGGTCGGGTTGAATTGCCCTGCAGTTTATTAAGTCAAGTGAAGCAGAAGTTTTTTTTTAATTGTTTCATCATCGATGTTCTCATAACCATCGATAATAGATTTCAATATGCGGTGGGTTTCATCTCTTAGAATTTTAGTTGCTTCATGATTTGAATCCGACGCCCTTATTTTTACAGCAACCCTATCAGATAAGGCCTGAATCTCATCGCGCACCTGACGCCATAAAGTAAAAGACTTATCTTCAATATCAGCCTTTGAAAGCAACTCGCCAAGTTTGACCTCGTTCGCAATGCGGTCCTTTTCGGCTTTATGGAATGCTCCATGTTTTTCTATGGTCGCCCTCGATTCTAACAGAGTTAACGGTTTCGAAAAGTCCAAATCCTTATCTCCCTTATTATTCTTTTCATCTTTTTCGGATATCCGTTTGCCTGTTTGTACTTTCTCAACGCCTTTTGGTTTCGTGTTGAAATATTCGGCCAAGCTTTCCTCTTCAATCATCACTCTATTTTTTATTTTTATGGCCCTTATCTTTTCCTTTTTTATTAACTTTTGGAAAAATTGCCTTGACCTATCGTACTTGACCGCGGCCTCTTGTATTGGGATTCTATTCATATTGCAACCGGTTGCATTAGCTATCAAAAATTGTTTTTTGTTCTGGTGTATTCCCTTTCTTTTTTATGTAGGTTTTTAAAGCAATAGCCTGCCTATTCTCTGGGATTGTTTTTATAA
Organism: Victivallales bacterium; assembly: GCA_019038735.1. Taxonomy (GTDB): domain Bacteria; phylum Verrucomicrobiota; class Lentisphaeria; order Victivallales; family Victivallaceae; genus JAHOYW01. Next base: position 5,244 of record JAHOYW010000006.1, read on the forward strand.
ATTTAATAAACGGCTTATCCTTTTTCTTTGAATTACATTTTATGCAGCTTGCTATCAAATTAGAAACTGAATGACTCCCGCCTTTGCTTATTGGGTCCATATGGTCTAGAGCCTGATTATTGCTGAATTTCTCACCGCAATAAATACATGTCTTTCTGGATTTTATTTTTCTTATCTCTAAACCGTTTAATGTCTTATCTGACAACGTTTTTAATTTGTTTCGCCTAAGTATATTATGAGATCTATGGCAATATTTACAATATTCCTTTTTCCCGCCTTTTCTATATGGCGCGTCATTAAAATCTTTTATATCTAGAACCTGCAAACATCCTGGGCAATATTTAAAACCAGGCAACACCGAGAATAGGCGAATGGGTTTTCTTTTTGATGGATCATATATTCTGCCGCTTTTCTTTGCTTTACACGATAAACATGTTTTATCGTATTGGCCGTGAGAAAAGCTAAAATCGGCATCTGGATGGATTACGCCACAAATATGGCAAGTTCCTGGGCTGACATCAGGGAAGAATGTTAACCCTTTTTTCTTTTTGATTACTCTGACTTTCGCCCTGTATTTCTCTTTCGCCTTAATTGCTTGGCATTTACGGCAAATTCTACGGTAAGACTTTCCGGTTTTAAAAACTTCTTCTGGTAAATCCTGTCCGCAATTTTTGCACCGTCTTGTTAATGGCACATGGTCGTAATATTTACGGGTTGATCGGTTGGCCCTTTTCTTTCTATTTTTATTTATTAAATGGATTAGTAAGTCCAAATCTGCAACCTTTTTTTTCGTGCCAAACAT
>JAHOYW010000174.1 GCA_019038735.1 Victivallales bacterium
GTACCGTGTTGAATGAAGTTCTACAGTATTATAGCTGGAAAAATTGTTCAAATGGTACTCTGTCTTGAGATAATCTTTACTTTCATAATAATTCGGCGGAAACTCTTGAGGTCCGATGAAAAATGCGTTCAGCGGTAAAACATGAGATTTTATTTTATATTTGTACAGAGCCGCTAGGCAAAATTCTTCTACAAAGAAGAAGTATGGTAATTTTTCGTTAAAATTCAAGTGGAAATCCTGAAGCAGTTCAGCATTGACTATCATACAGCATGAATCAATATTTTCAACTGCTTTGATTTTTTGATCTTTACGAGAGCGTTGCTTGGGGGTATAATCCTCATCGCTAACAACTCCACCGACTTTAACTATTTCATTTATAAATTTGCAACGCCACCATGAGAATTTACGTTGACTTTTAATTCCCATTATGCCGTAAATAGAATTAGGCTCCAAACTTAGAACAAGCTCTTTGAAATCTTCGATAAATTTGAATCCCTGATTGCAGAAAATAACCCAGTCATTCGGCGCAATTTTTCCAAGATGATTTTCCAGAAAGTCATTATAACGCTGCGTAATACTTATGTCTTCTTGCACATTGTCATAAACAATCAAATTGCAATCTTTCGTGAATTCATTATTCTTAATGGATTCTTCATAAAGATTAAAATCTTTCACAACTGTAACAATATGAAATTTTGATTTAGACATAAATTACTTGCCTCTTTTTATTTTTTTGCTGCCAATTCTTGAGCCGCTGCCAGAAGAGAATATTTAGCTCTAAGCGCACTTTTCATATTAGCCGGAAACTCTTTTTCTCCATCAATACAAGCGATAAAATCATCCCGAACCGCGGCGAAATGTTCCTCATGACTAGTGCGTAATTCTGCTGGTATTTCAAGACGCAGTTTTTCCCCATCACGAATTACTTCAAGCCCGTCACGCTTCTGCTTTTCAATAGCGGAATTCAGTAAAGCTTCCATTTTATCAAGATCGCCATGTGCTTTAATAAACAATTCCGGTTTATTTCCAGTTTGCGGACTTTGTTCGATAAGCAAATCTGACTTCGTGCCACGCATGATAGAATAATGCGTATCACCACCGCCTTCTGGAGCCTCGAGAGCCCAGATCACAGATAGTTTGACCGGCACGCCTTTTAACTTATATGTAAATTCACCATTAGAATAAAGTTTGAGAACATCGTCTTTTACTTTACCCATAATTTCGCGTTGAAATTGTTTTTGCCGTGTAATCAAGGAAAATTTATCCAAAGGAACATCTGTGTGCCAGTGCTTTGCGTCACAAAGCTCATAATCTGTTTCAAAATCAAATTCCTCTCCATCAAAAACCATCCATTGTATCAAATCGCTTAAATGAGTGCTAACATCAACAATACCTTCACCTTGCACATTAATATCAAAATACCATGGGGGACGAACCAGAGCTTTTCCATTGACATTTTTAAAAAGATGATGAACGCTTTCCTTGACAATCGCAGGCTCATCGCCGTCAATCACCAATTCACCGAAAATATCTTTATCCGCCATAAGCTCTTTCTGTAATATTGACGTAATTTCATAATGCTCAGTCATAATATCATTAATCTCAGCACCATCGTTCAAAAGTTCTTTGAGAATGTTGACTCCACGCTGATTGATGGTCAAAGGCTTGTCGCTGAGAACTTTTATCCCGGCATCATGCATAGCTTTGATATAATGAATCTTGCGGCTGTTTTTCCCGGCAAAAATAGCTATATCGCCTTGAGCCTCGTTGACTGCGCGCTCAAGAAAATCATCTCCTCCATAAACATGCAAATCCCATGAAGTAGGATTATCTCTACGATTGTTAAATGAATTTACTAAACGTATAAAACTTTTTAGATCAGCCCCTTCTTCGGCATAAACATAAACGTCTTTACTCAGGTTTGGATGCATTTCCCGTAAAGTTAAAGCTGCGTGAAAATGACCTGGATTTATAACTATCAAACTGTGCATATTATTCCTTTTATATCATAATAAAAATTTAGCATACTATTATACTCTAATATAAAAAATAATATTTACAAATTGCATCAGCTAATTCGCGAAACATTTCACTCACATGCTAGCCGAAGCCTGATTAACATGCTCTATAATTAACATAACAAGTAAATATATCCAAATAATTTCTTTTATAGAGTTGCGTTTGGACTTATTCGGTGATAATTTTAATTTAAACAGTTCAAGTTTAATAATTAAAGAGGATGAATATGAAAACTATATATGCATTAATCATCAGTGTTTTTTTCTTATCACTTAACTCATGTTGCTTCCTCTCTACTACAGTAGAAGCACCTAAGCAAACAAAAATCGGCATACTCCTGCCCTTGTCTGGAAATTATGCGCTCAGCGGGAAAAAATCACTAACTGGAATCTTCCTTGCTCACGACCAGATCAACAAGAAAGGGCTGGTGAGAGGGAAAATAATAAAACTGGTCATAATTGACAGCAAAAGCTCAGTCAAAGGTGCTCGTCAGGCAATGAAAAGATTTGCAGATAAAGAAAAGGTAGCATTAGTAATAGCGGCTTGTTCCACGGCTGATGCCCTGGCAATCAAAGCAATTGCCGCCAAAGCAAAAATTCCAGTACTGCTGACCATCTCCACCGGCAATATAGTGACAGAACGTAATTCATATATGTTCCGTTGTTGTTTTGACGATGATTCTCAGGCAAAAGCAATGGCAAAATTTGCCTATAAAGACAAAATGTATAACCATGTCAACATATTGCTTGACCTCAACGAACAAGTTACTTATCGCCGCGACCTTGGACGCGCTTTCGCGGCATCATTTAAAAAATCAAATGGAAGAAAAGTTAAGGAAATTGGATACCGCAGCGGAACAAAAGATTTTATGCGTCAGCTGAAAGAGGTTAAGCAAAGCAGAGCGGCAGCGATTTTTGCGCCAAGCGATATTCCTGATGCGGGAATCATGCTGAAACAAGCGAGAAAATACGGAGTACATAAAGTCTTTCTCGGCAGTGACGGCTGGGATCATCCTGAACTTTTTGATTACGCTGGTCTCAGACCTGAACCATGTTTTTTGACCTCAATGTTTTCTCCTGAATCCAAATTGCCGGGCGTGCAGGATTTTGTGAAATCAATAAAAGCCCGCTCAGGTCTAATGCCGGACTCCAATGGGGCTCAAGCTTACGACGCCTTAAAGATTACAGTGAAGGCCTTGATGCTGTCAAGATCACAAAGCGACATCAGAAGCGGCTTGTATCAAATCAAAGACCATCCCGGCGTAACCGGTTTAACCAGTATTGATGCCGATGGTAATGCTAAAAAAACTATTTTCATCAAAAAGATTATCAAAAAATCAAATGGAAAATTTGCTTTTAAACTTATAAAAGCTATTGCTCCAAAATAGAAAGTTCGTCATTATTGAAAGTAGTTTCCACCTGCCGCAATCTTTTAGAGAGTAAGTTTATTTTTTCTTGATTTTCTTGATTTTCTTGATCTTCTTAGGCTCTTTGACTTGTGCGAGCGGATGAATATCTTTCTCTGTCAATCCTAGAGATTTGGCGAGCGTTTGTAGTTTGTCAAGAATGCCAAAACTTCTGAGACTATGAGCATCACTGCCGATAGTGAAAGTACAACCTGCCTGCTTAGCGAGAGTCAACATTCGAAGCGGAGTCTCTAGACTAAAGAAACGCTCGTATTGAGGATTTGGCAAATAGCATTTATTGATCTCAATGCCGATATTATTTGACGCGGCTATTCCAAAAGCATCCAATATTTCCGTATCAGACAAGCTCGCAATCGCTTCATCATAAAGTTCAACATAACCGTAAGGGAAAAAGGGATGAACCAAAATATCAGGAATTCCGCTTTCTGCTGCAGAAATAAAGAATTCCAACATATGTTGAGCGAGACATTCAGGAGTTTGTTTTTCGGGTTGTTTGACAAAATTTTTCATGTGAAAATGATCCGTCGCCATCACCACGTAATCCATTTTTTCTTTAAATTCAGGTGTTATGCCAAAAACTCCAGGAGCTATCATATCACTTTCACAGCCGACCAGCACTTCGATTTCCCATCTACAGGACTTAACAAAACTAAGCAGTTCGAGATGCCTTTCGCCATTCTGAGTTTTATAAAAATGACTGGGTTTAATGTCTCTTGACATCCAGACATGATCCGTAAAACCTATTTTTTTGTAACCATGCCTAGCGAGCAGAGGAACGATATTTTCAGGAGTTTGTTTTTCGTCTTTACAGCAAACCGAAGCAAAACTGTGAATATGCATATCAGAATGAAATATCATATTAAAATCTCCTTAAAAAGAACGCTAATAAGGGCACCCTTAAATTGTATGTTTTATTAAAAAATATTACTAAAATACAGGAAACAATATCAAACGACACATTAGCACTGCAAAAGAAAAAATCAATATAGTTCCCATTAAAAAAAACTTAAGCACCCTTTGATTAAGGCGTAAAAAATAGATTAATTAGAGATTAAATTACTAAAACACACTAAAAATAAGGTTTTTTATCCATTTTATATTGAAAATCTCATTTTGTATTATAATGTAGAGGCTCAGAAATGGTGGGAGTAGCTCAGTTGGTTAGAGCGCCTGGTTGTGGCCCAGGAGGTCGCCGGTTCAAATCCGGTTTCTCACCCCATTCTTTTTCTCCTCAAAAATGCCTATTTCAACTTGTATTCAATATTTTATCATAAGCGCTTCTGATAGTTAAAAATAAGCTAAAAGCTGAACCTTCGTTATTTTTTTATTGAATCTTTGTAAAATTGAGCTAATGTATGATGGGTTCGAAGCTCTCTCTATGTGCGGGATTTTATCTCGCAGATAGTTATATTTTGTATAAGGACCTTAAATAAGCGAAGGAATAAAAAATGGAAAAATTTGATCTCTGCGTTATCGGTGCCGGACCTGGCGGTTATGTCGCGGCAATTCATGCCGGACAAAAAGGCTTGAATGTAGCAATAGTTGAAAAAGAAAATTTTGGTGGAACCTGCCTCAATATTGGTTGCATCCCGACCAAAACCCTGATTGCTGGAGCGGAAGTACTCCATAAAGCCCGTCACGCGGCTGACTTTGGTGTTGACATCAGCGGTAAAATTACTCCCAATTGGGGCAAGATGCAAGACCGTAAAGATGACGTCATCCTTAAATTACGCAAGGGCATCGGCGGTCTGTTAAAAGCTGCCGGAGTTAAGACATTTAATGGAACAGCTTCTTTTCTCGACCGCAAAAACCTTGTTGTTAATGGTGGTGATGATAATGGCACTAAAATCTCTGCTGATAATTTCATTATTGCCAGTGGTTCTGAGTCTCTGGTTCCGGGATTTATTCCTGAATCAGCTAGAGTATTGACCTCTACTGAACTCTTGTCTATTGAAGAAATTCCTAAAAGCCTTTTGATTCTAGGCGGTGGCGTGATCGGTTGTGAATTTGCCTGCCTGTTTGCGGAACTCGGCACAAAAGTTACTGTCGTTGAAATGCTGCCGAATATTATGTCTGTAGTGGACAAAGAAATCGGACGTGTGGTAACTACTAAAATGAAAAAAGCCGGCATCGAAATCCTGACCGGTGAAGCTATGTCTAATATCAAAGCGACCACTAAAGGAGTCAGCGGCAAGGTCGGCACTAAAACTGTCAAAGCTGATTATCTACTGGTTTCAATTGGACGTAAAGCGGTTTCAGATAATTTGAATCTTGGTGCGGCTGGAGTCAAAACTGACGAAAGAAGCTGGATACCTGTTAACGAATACTGCAAAACTAATGTCCCTAATATTTACGCAATCGGCGATATTGGCGGAAAGATATGGTTAGCTCATTTAGCCAGTGCGATGGGTTTCTGCGCAGTGGATAATATCTGTGGTGAACGCAACAAATTCAGCTATGATTTAGTACCTGGCTGTATTTTTACCAGTCCTGAAATCGGCACAGTTGGTTTGAGTGAAGAACAATGCAAAGAACAAAAAATTGATTATACAGTTGGTA
>JAHOYW010000124.1 GCA_019038735.1 Victivallales bacterium
GCATAAAAATGATAAATAAATTGACAAATTAATCTTTTCTTTGTATTATATAATCATGAATCATTTTAAAAATATAGAATTTATCGGCTGGACACATCGACCGGAATGTAATGCTTGGGTTGATAAAATTTTTGACTATTACGTTCTGGATTATGCGGAGAGTGGTAATTTACTTATGCAAATTGGCGATGAACCCGTCCAGAAGCTTAAGGGACCAATCGCTTTTTTGACCTTTCCGGGACCTACGATAAAATTCGGATGCCGTATCGGACACTGGAATCATCGTTTTATTTCATTCAAAGGAGAACTGGCTGAAAATTTTGTAAAAAATGGACTGTTTCCGATCAAGACAGCAATTATACCAATCAACAATTCAGAAAGATTCTCTCTCGCTTTTGACAAATTATTAAATTATATGAACAATCCTAAATATGGGAATTCGCGTGCGTCTTATATGCTTGAAGGCTTGCTGCTTCAACTACACGAGCAAGTTCCGAAAAAAATAATTATGCCTAAAGATCCGCGAATACTCCAGACAATTGAACAAATCACAGTAACTCCTGAAAAAAAATGGAATTTACAAGAGCTTGCCACTAAAAGCAGTCTATCTTATCCGCATTTTCGCCGACTTTTCATTGCCGCCACTGCTATGCCGCCGGGCAGTTTCATTTTTGCGAAACGCATGGAGAAAGCTGGGAAATTATTACAGCAGTCATTGCCTCCGACTTTAAAAGAAACCGCTTCCTTATGCGGCTATGAGGACATATATCATTTTTCCAAGTCATTCAGTAAATTTCATAAGATTTCACCCGGTCGTTATCGCGATAATTTCCAACTCAGATAATGAATTCACGATGGACGTCTTTATCATGGTATGGGTCAGGCGATCCCGGAGCTAATTCTTCCGGCGAATAATTCGATTTTATGTAATTTATCTTAATTTGTTGATTTCTTTCGTTCAAGCTGAAATGTATTTGCCAAGTGCGGCAGAAAATGATGTATTCACCTTCACTTGCTGATTCGATTCTTTTACGTGATGGATTCACCGGGTCGTGCTGCATTTGAACTTCGCAAAAGCTTTGCAAATCTAGACCGCTACGGGTTTCAAGCCAGGACATTTGTTTTTCTGCCATCTCAGAAAAACTTATTTGATAAGAATCTAATTTAGCGTTTTCCAGCCACCCGATGCGAGCATCAGGGAATGAGTCAACTCTGGGAATATAGGGTTTTATATCTAGCACAGGTGAATCGTTAAGCATATCAAAATTACGAATATGTACATCAAGACCATCGACTTTTATAAGTTCAACACAGCTCATTCCAATAGAATTCGGGCGATGCGGGGAGCGTGTCGCGAAAACACTGACTTTCTTTTTTGGTCCGGTAACTGGTGGCTGCACCAATGGTTTCCAATTATCATTCAGATGAAAACAAAAGATTACCCAGATTCGGGAAAATCCTTTCAAATCTGCTAATGCCTGCTCAAAATTATTTCCTTTCTCAAAACGAATAATGCCTTCATTTTCCGCAAAAACTCCCTGACGCGGAGCTTCGCTGCGGTATTTTTGCCCGCAACGCACATAGCCAACTGGCTTAAATGTAAATTCAGTATTCATGTTGTAAAACTCAAATATTAAACGCTTTTTTTGTTTGGTCCCCAAATAATTTTATGCAACTGCAGTTGGAGCCTTGCGGAAGGAAGGTCGGCCTGCATCCAGCCGACTAGAGTTTTGGCTTCTAATTTTCCCCATGCCGGGCTTAATAAAATATTGCTGGTTTTTTTTTGGAGATTATATTTTTCTATGATGGTTAAGGCAAATTCGTAATCCAGATAATCCTGAATCACAAATTTAACTTCGTCATGATCGGATAAAATATGGAAATTTTCATAGAGATTGTATTCCACCATTCCGCTGGATGGTGTTTTGCAGTCAACTATCTTTTTGACTATGGGCGAAAGCAGGCTTAAAGGGAGTGAACCGTTAGTCTCGACCATGACTTCCAGTCCTTCATCAATCAATGCCTGACATAAAGCCGGTGTGCCGGCATGGGTCAAGGGTTCGCCGCCAGTGATTTCAACTAAGCGCACTTTGGAAATTTTTGCCTGCGCAACAAGGTGCTCTATTGTCATGGCTGTGCCGGAGTCCTCATCGCGAGCATATTCCGTATCACAATAAGTACAATTCAGATTGCAACCTGCCAGGCGAATAAAAAAGCACAAGCGTCCGGCGTGAGTAGATTCGCCTTGAATACTCAAAAAAGTTTCATTTACTATAAGCTGCTCGTTAGGCATCTAAGTCTCCGGGATTAATCTTCAAAATAAGTCGCACCGGAACTTGGAGATTCACAGACTCTTATTCTGTGTAGCTTTACGTTGCCGTCATTGATTTTTGGAGAGAGTATATCGTAAATAGTTTTCGCGATTATTTCACTAGTCGGATTAAGCTTAGCAAATACCGGGCAGTCTGAAATATTTGTATGATCAAAGTCATCCAGAATCGTATCAAGTTCGCGTTTCAATTTCTTGAAGTCAACCGCTATGCCGATTTCATCAAGCTCCTTGACACGCAAAACAGCCTGTACTGTCCAATTGTGTCCATGTAGTGCCGCGCATTCCCCCTGATACCCACGCAAACAATGCGCTGCCGAGAAACTACGAGTTATATCTATTTCAAACATATTTGTTCCTGTTTGCTTTTGACCTGATATTAATTAAACAAGTCAATGGTTTGTATTGTATCAATATTTTTACATGAAAGAAGCTCAATGGCTTTATCCGGATTTTCAAAACGGAAAACCATGATTGCTTTGTCGCCTTTCCCGTAACTAAAGGCATACATATATTCAATGTTTATATTGTTTTCATTTAAAATATTAAGTAAATATGCCAGTCCGCCCGGATGGTCTTCCACCGGTAAAGCCAGAACTTCTGTTACATTTGCCACAAAGCCAGCATCTTCGAGAACTTTTTTAGCGTGTTCCCAGTCATGGATCAATAAACGCATAATACCAAACTGTTCAGTATCAGCCAAAGCCAGAGTACAAATATTAATCTCATTTTTATGCAGTACCTGACATACTTTATTCAAGGTACCCGGCTTGTTCTCAATAAAAAGAGAAAGCTGTTTGATTCTCATTTGATAGCTCCTTAAATAATTTGAACCTTCGACATTTACCAATTTCTTTATTAATAGTTATTATACTACTATGTCGGCGTTTGTAAAACTTTTATAAAAAAAAACTCCCACATGAATGCGGGAGTTTTGTAAACGTAATAGAAAAAACTTAGATAGAAGCTTTATCCCAAGTGGCTTTGTTAACAAAAGCTGTCAAGTTACGTCCATCAGAAGTTTTAGCTTTGAAAGCATATCTTTCGTTGCCTGTTTTGCCATAAGTAACTTTGTCAAGTACTTCTGCTTCAACCTTTTTCTTCGCTTTTACATCATAGAAACCGTGTTTCATTGTGACTTCCTCCGTAAGGGGTTAGGATTATTACTTTAAACTTAAGAACTTATAACTAATATAAACAGTAAATTTAAGTTTGGCAAACTCAAAAACAAGAAAAAAAAGCTTTTTTATTGTTTTTGAACAGGAATATCTTGCAACTTGTTGAAAACAAACATGTTGCAATTTTTATAAAAAAAGCATAAAAAACATTTTTTGAGCGTAAAAATGCTTTTAGTAAACAAAAGAACTCACGAAACTCTGAATTAGGCTTGCTTATTTTGCGTTGGCTTCCAGCCAGCGTTCAGCGTCAATAGCAGCCTTGCAGCCCATTCCGGCAGCGGTAATTGCCTGTCGATAAACATGGTCGGCACAATCCCCAGCGGCAAAAACTCCATCTATATTTGTATAACTGGAGCCATTTTGCAGTTTGATAAAACCTGCTTCATCACTTTCAATAATACCATCAAAAATCTTTGTATTAGGCACATGCCCGAGCGCGCTGAAAAATCCTTTTGCTTCAACAATAGTTTCGCTTTGATCTTTAAGATTTTGTATTTTAACTTTTTCAACTTCCTCATCACCGATGATTTCAGTTACCTGAGAACTCCAGCAAAACTCAATTTTTGGGTTCGCCATCGCGCGGTCACCCATTATTTTAGAAGCGCGTAATTCATCCCGGCGATGGACGACTGTTACTTTGCTGGCAAATTTTGTCAAAAACATAGCTTCTTCCATCGCGGTATCTCCACCGCCAACAACAACGACCGGCACATCTCTGAAAAAAGCTCCATCACAAGTCGCGCACGCGGAAACACCTTTATTTTTAAGGCGTTCCTCAGATTCCAGTCCCAGCCAGCGGGGAGAAGCTCCTGTGGCTATAATCAAAGCTTTAGCTTTAACGCTTTCACCCGAAGCCAAATGCAAAGTATGCGGTCCGCCGGGTTTCAAATCAATTTTGTTTACGGTGTCGCTTTTTATGGTGGCTCCGAAGTTTTCAGCCTGCTGTTGAAACTTGAACATTAATTCAAAACCGTTGACAGACTCCGGGAATCCCGGATAATTTTCCACGTCAGAAGTCTGCGTCAGTAAGCCTCCGGGGAGTTGCCCGGATATAAGCAGGGGCGCGAGATCCGCGCGAGAAGCGTAAATTGCCGCAGTTAGACCAGCAACTCCAGAACCAATAATAACAATGTTTTCCATTTTACTTTTCCTTTATTTTTTTATTAATGACTTTTGCAAGATAATAAGTAAATTAATCCAGGAGTTAAAGGTGGATATTTCCACTTTTCTGTAACTTAACCCTTAACCCTTAACCCTTAACCCTTAAAACTCTCTTGCGAAATCTGCATTTCGCAAGAGTCTATTCTTTTTATAAATAGCAATAGTTTTCTGTAGCGATTCTTTGCGCCCGGGAACTTCGGGAGAAAATATGGATATATTTTCCAGAAAACAATCTAAAGCTCCTTGAGTATCATCTTGTTTAAGAAGTATTTTCCCGAGAAGCAGATTTGCCATAGCCGAATATTCCGGTACCGCAACTTCAAATGAACAGCGATATGCTTTTTTGGCATTATCATCCTGCTCAAGTTTTTCATAGACATTGCCGAGTAATAGAAAAGCATGAGCATAAGAAAGACCTTCCGCTTGCGGCATAAGTATTTTTTCTTTCAACAAAGCTTCCAGAATAGTCTGGGCGGCTTTATAGTCATCTCCAGCTATTTTAACTTGCGCCTGTAATACTTTAATTTTCAAGTTTATTGGCGGGAATTTATATTTGTCGGCAACACTATCCAGCAGTTTTCCGGCTTCATTGATTTTGTTTTGTTTAAATAATTTTTTGGCTTTTTGGATGTCCGAAGGCATAGTCATTTTTACTAATCTAAAGTCTTTCCGTCGCAAAATGCGTTCAGCATTATTAAGTTGAATTGTCAGATTGCCTTCCTGGTCAGCTTTAAGCAATTCAGCTTTAAGCCATTTGTTATTAATAAGGAGTACTTTTATTTCTACTCCTTTTCCATACAAAAAGGAAACATTTAATAATATAAGGAAGATAAAAAATAATTTAGGCATTATAATCCTCTATAAATTGTACTAGAACTTTTCGGCTCCGGGGTCCATCGAATTCACAAAAATAAATTCCCTGCCAGACACCAAGACAAAGTTTCCCATTATCTATTGGCACGGTTTGCGAAAAGCCCATGAATGAAGCTTTGAGATGGGCGGCGCTATTACCCTCATAATGACGAAATAAAGGATTATTCCACGGCACAAGTTCTTCTGTTGCCGCCAGTAGATCCCGCTGAACATCCGGATCGGCGTTTTCGTTGATAGTCAAACCAGCGGTAGTATGCTGGCAAAAGATATGGCAGATCCCTGATTTAAAACCATTTGGTATCAGAGCATTTACTTCCTGCGTGAAATCTATCATTTCACTATGTTGATGTGTTGTAATATTAATTTTATCCATAGAGCCAATTTCAAAACTATTGGCTTCCTTTTGTTAAAAATCCATTTTTCACACGC
>JAHOYW010000140.1 GCA_019038735.1 Victivallales bacterium
ATTATGAGACTGTCGTATGTGTATCTGATAAATATGATGATTTTTCAATGAACAATATAGTAACAACTATTTTTGGTCATGCATCAGAAATTTTTAATTACAAGGGGACAACATATATATCATCATGCGGCCCAGAGGACGATCAGGTGTTAAATACTCACGGACTTTATCTCGCTGAACTTGCTTGGCTTAGTAAGTGAGCGTTGTAATAGTGCTAAAAGAATATACTCGAATATAAAAATCAACATTAGGATTTTTAAGAAATGAATAAAATTGACTTAAAAGGAATATGGAACTTAAAACAGCTTGGTCGGGAAAGTATTATCTCCGCTAATGTGCCGGGCGATAATCATAGCGCGCTTTTAACGGCAGGACAAATTCCCGACCCATATTTCAGAAAAAATGAGACAGATGTCCAGTGGGTTGGAGAAGCAGACTGGGAATACAGCAGAGAATTTAACGTTTCTGAAGAACTGCTAGAGTGTGATTCTGTGTTCTTGAATATGACGATGCTGGATACTTTTGCTGTCGTTTCTATTAACGGTAAAAAAGTCTGTAAAGGCGATAATATGTTTAAGCGTTATCGCGTGGAGCTTAAAAAATATTTAAAGTCCGGGAAAAATAAGATTAGTATTTTATTTAAAAGTGCTGAAAAAGAAGCTCTTAAAGAAGCAAAAAATCAGCCCTTGAAAATTCCGTACACAGTTAATAATCAAATTCCACACTGCAATCTTATCAGAAAGGTTCAATGTCATCCTGGTTGGGATTGGGGAATATGCCTGATGGTTTCAGGTATTTATGATGAAATCTACCTTCAGGGAATTACTAGTGCTAGAATCGAACATATTTATACCGAGCAGAAACATAGCAAGAATAAGTGTTCTGTTACGGCTGTTGCCGAATTATATGTAGAGAGTGCAGGAGTAATTGAAACGGTATTTGATTTCAATGGAGAGAAGCAGAAAATCAGCAAAAACCTAAAGGCTGGACTGAATCTTGTCAAGGCAAAGTTTGACCTTGTTAATCCAAAACTATGGTGGCCTGCAGGTTCTGGAGATCAGTTTTTATATGAACTTAAAGTAAAAATTCCTGATGATATTCTCAGCAGAAAAATCGGATTGCGCACTATGGAAGTGATTCGGGAAAAAGATGTTCATGGCACTAGTATGAAATTCCGTGTTAATGGTGTGGATATTTTCTGCAAAGGAGCCAGTTGGATTCCCATGGATGCAATGCCGGAACGACAAACTCGCGAAGTTTACGAAGACTTATTGGAATCCGCAAGACTCGCAAATATGAATATGCTGCGTGTATGGGGCGGAGGACAGTATGAAAAAGAAGATTTTTATGAGCTATGTGATGAGAAAGGTCTGATGGTATGGCAGGATATGATGTTTGCCTGTTCTCTTTACCCGGCAACAGATTCTTTTATTGAAAATGTATTAGGTGAACTTGAGTATCAGCTAAAGCGTTTGCGCTCACATTCGTGTATTGCCATTTGGTGTGGTGACAATGAAGTTATCGGAGGACTTGGGTGGCATACAGAATCTAAAGAAAATCCTAAAGTCTATTTAGTCAACTATGACCGTTTGAACCGTGAACTTGGCAAGGCGGTCGAAAAATATTCTCCTGAGCATGTTTTCTGGCCAAGCTCGCCATGTGGCGGACCAGATACACAGTTTAATGATGGTTGGCATGACGATTCACAAGGTGATATGCACTACTGGGACGTTTGGTTTGGCGACAAATCTTTTGACGGTTATTATGATGTTAAACCGCGTTTTTGTTCAGAATTTGGATTTCAGTCATTTTCATCAAAGAAAATTATTGATAGCTTCGCCATTGAAGAGGATTATAATATTTTTTCTCCTGTAATGGATTTTCATCAGCGTTGCGACAAAGGTAATATCAATATTATTAATATGATAGGAAAATATTTTCGTATGCCTAAAGGTTTTGATGATTTTCTTTATGTCAGCCAGTTGCAACATGGCTTGGCGATAAAGACCGCTGTTGAGTATTGGCGAAGCCTGCAACCTGTTTGCATGGGTTCACTGTATTGGCAGCTCAATGACAACTGGCCTTTGGCGTCCTGGGCAAGCATTGAATATGGCGGAAACTGGAAGCAGCTGCATTATCAGGCTAAACGTTTTTTTGCACCAGCCATAACTGTACCTTTGCAAAAGGATGGTAAATTTGAAATATGGAGCGTTAATGACCGGCATCATAATCTTGATTTTAAAGTTCAAGCAACAATTTATAATCTTGATGGTAAAAAATTAGACAGCATGGATTTTTCTGCAACTGTTAAAGCTGGAAACACGAAAAAATTCAAAGAAATAAAAATAGAAAATTTAAAGTTTGATCTTGATAATTCTTTTATGCTTATTGAGACTACTGCTAAAGGGCAAGGCGAGACTCTGACTCATTTCAATACGCATTTCTTTGCGCCTTACAAAAGTTGCGAACTTCGCAAAGCTAAAGTAAAACATTCTGTTATCGAAAATAAAAATGGGCTTGCAGTTGAACTCTCAACGGATCAACCGGCATTTTTTGTCAATTTGGAAACATCTGGGGTCAACGGAATTTTTGATGATAACTGTGTTACTTTAATGCCTGAAAAGCAAAAAATTCTAAGCTTTATTCCCAAACAGAAGGTAACGAAAGATCAACTTCAAAAAGCAATCAAAGTCAAACATCTTGCGGAAACGTATTAAAAGGTTATAAAAAAAGGTAATAATAAAAATGCAAAATTTGAAATTCAGACAAATCCATTTAGATTTTCATACTTCACCTGAAATTGATGATATAGGTGTAGAATTTGACAAGGAACAATGGCAAAATGCACTAAAGCTTGGACATGTGGATTCTATTACGTGCTTTGCGACAGGACATCATGGTTGGTCCTACTATGACACAAAGCTTGGTAGAAAACACCCGCACCTTTCATTTGATTTACTTCGTGCCCAATTTGACGCGACAAAAGAAATAGGAGTTAATGTACCAATTTACCTCACTGCTGGGGTTCATAATATGATTGCAGAAGAACACCCTGAATGGCGGGAAATAGAACGTGATGGTAAATTTGCAGGCTGGACAGATGATCTTTTAGAGCCTGGGTTCCGTATGCTTTGCTTTAATTCTCCGTATTTGGATTATCTTTGCAAACAAATAGAAGAAGTTGTAAGCCTTTTTCCGAATGCAGACGGTATTTTCTTGGATATTATTAGTCAATCACAATGTTATTGTCGCTGGTGCATGGAGTCTATGCTGGAAAAGGGATTTAATCCAGAAAAAGAAGAAGAACGCTTGGCTCACGCAAAAATTGTTTTGCATAACTACTATGAACGGACAACTGCTGTTGCACGCATTAATGATGCAAATATGCCTGTTTTCCATAATAGCGGGCATATTCAATGTGGTAATCGTGATATTTTAAAACATTTTAGCCATCTTGAACTAGAGTCATTACCGACTGGGGGTTGGGGATATGATCATTTCCCAATTTCAGCAAAATATTGTCATAAATTAGAACATGATTTTTTAGGTATGACTGGTAAGTTTCATACTACTTGGGGAGAATTTGGTGGTTACAAGCACCCGAATGCCTTACGTTATGAATGCGCATCCATGTTGGCTTATGGGGCAAAATGCAGTGTCGGAGATCAGCTTCATCCGTCTGGTAAAATGGATATGAGTACATATAAATTAATTGGCGAAGCCTATGCCGAAGTTGCAAGTAAGGAAAAATGGTGTATTAATGCAGAAAATGTTGCGGATATTGCTTTGTTGTCCAGTGAGGCTGTCAATAAAGCTAATTTATGTGCTCGTGATGATGTTGCATCAGATATTGGAGCTGGGAGAATTTTACTTGAGGGACATTTCCTGTTTGACGTTCTTGATACCGAAATGGATTTCAGCAAATATAAAGTCCTCATTCTGCCGGATGAAATAAAAATTAACAATCTATTGAAAACTAAAATTGACGAATATCTTGCCGGAGGCGGCAAGTTACTGCTAACAGGCAGCAGCGGCTTAGCGGCGGACGGAAGCGGTTTTCTTTTTGATGTTGGAGCAAAGTGGGAAGGTGAAAACGAATATAGTCCAGACTATATTTTGACTAATGAAGAACTTCGTCCTTCTTTTATCGATTCTCCCTTAGTAATGTATTTGCCTAGTCAAAAAATAACATTAACAAATGGACAGAGTTTAGGCGAGATGTACAATCCATATTTTAATCGGCAATATGAGCATTTTTGCAGCCATCAGCATGCTCCTCCTCAAACAGAGCCCTCTGGTTTTGCCTGTGGAGTTCGCAATGGGAATATTCTCTATCTTGCTCATCCAGTCTTTTCTATTTATCGTGGCTTTGGCGCAGTCGCCTATAAGGAATATATAATTAACGCAATTAATTCTCTTTTAGGGAAAGCTACATTGAAAGTCGGCTTGCCGTCAACAGCTAGGGTTTCTTTAATGAAGCAAGCTGACCATAAGCGCTATGTTTTGCATCTTTTATATGCCAACACTATCAAACGTGGTGGACCACTTACTCTTTCCGGAGGGACTGTTTCAGGAAGAAGCGATGGCGTAGAAGTAATAGATGAACTCGTCGCACTTTATAATGTTAAAATTTCTCTAATGATTTCTGAAAAAATAAAAAGCGTTATTTGTGTGCCCAGTGGAGATAAATTGATTTTTGAGCAAAGCGGCAATGAAATCCGTTTAGTTCTTCCGCGATTAGAATGTCATCAGATGATACAATTGACTTATTAAAATAAATATAGATTAAAAATTAGCACGATACTATGAATAATCATTTTTAAAAAAAACTAGAAATTCCATACATAAAAGGTGAAAGTAAACTGGTATATCCCTCGGCACCGGTATTAGGGGAGTGCAAGTGGAGCATCTCATTACGACATCTCCATTATTTTTGTGTACTTTTTAAATCTGATTACTCCCGGTAGCTACGTATCTGTAAGTATTATCGCTAGTCGGCTGATTTGTTTTTCCCTCCAATTCAGCTAGAGAATCAACTGTGCCGTTAATATATTCCTTGATGCGGCATTGTGCTTCCTTCAAGCGAAGAATCTGTCCTCCTTGGCGAATTTGCAGAACTTCCAAGCCAAATGGCTTGAAATACTTGTGCCACATTTTACGGATTGAATCGCTAACGGCTTCACAAGCTCTCATCATTTCAGGCAGAACTTCATTGGCAATAGTGGCCATAGATGCTTTGTCATCAGATTCGTAAGCATCGAGAATATCTCTCCTGAACGCGACTTTGAGGCGTAGGAAGTCAGCTAAGAGCCAAGCGTGATTGATGTCAGCGGCGGCATCGTCATCGCGTTGATCTGCTAAATCTTCGCATATTGAATTATATAATTTTACTGCTTTTTCGGCAAAGTCGGCATCAATATTCTGCTTGCTGTCCCAGCAAATTCCCAACATTGGATCATCCCATAGAATAAATGGAGAACCAATTGTTTCAGTATCTTCTTTACTGTTTAAGATATTTGCGCTGAGTCTGGCAGCGGTCAGATGATTTTTATAGCTGCCGCCGGTAATTGCTTTGAATTGAGCTTCTAAACGAACAGCATCTTCATTGCCGCCGTAAGCGAGATCGGCCGCCCAGCAGAGATCTGCCAGTACAGAATTTATTTCGCAAAACGCGCCGTTATCGCCCCACAAGGTGAAGAATACTTCATCAAGTTTAGTTTCACGACAAGCCTCAAGACATGGTTTAACGGTTTTTATATTCTGATCGTGGTCATTCCATATACGTTCCCAAGTCCATAAACCTGAGCCCATCAATGGTTCGTAACCGATTTTGCGGTG
>JAHOYW010000299.1 GCA_019038735.1 Victivallales bacterium
ACAGGTTATCTCTAATTTTAATTAACTTTTATCCTGATTTTCTCACGGATTCAGGAAAAAATAAAGAATAAGAAGTGTCGCACTTGTATTTTGAATCCAAGTTAGCTTAAAGCCCAACAAAAACATCAAAAAATACTTTTAAAAGATGCCAGTTGACAAAGTTATATATAGTGAAAGTGAATGGCATCTAAGTGCTAATAATTTCACAAAATCAATTAATAGCAGCGATAAAAAAGGACTAGAGCACCAATGAATACAATCTTAGACCAATGTAATGCAGAATATAAAAAAATAAACACTTGCCCGAAAGGGAACCCGCCAGAGTTGAATTTATGCCATAATTGCTCTTCTCAGTGTTATTTTGATGGCGGAAAAGATTTTTACGATTGTGAAAAATGGATATATTATTACGCAATGCATTTTGGTCCAATATATGTAAGTGAAATATATCATTTTCTTGATAAATCAAAAATGCTTGAAAATTTTCAGTTAAATAATTTCAATGTATTATCGCTAGGAGGCGGACTTTGCACTGACTATCTCGCATTGAATAAATATATAAAAGATAAAAACCTTAATCTTAATTTCAATTATACTGTCATAGATAAAGAACCACTTTGGTCAAATGTAAGAAAATTTTACAAAGGAAACAATATACAAGAAATAGATGCTGACATCACTCAAGGATTTAATCCGACGGGTTATGATGTAATATTTTTAAACAAATTTTTCTCAACTCTAAAAAATAACAAATGCGATCAAGCATTTTTACAGGTTTTAGAATCTCAGATTGTTAATATGAAAAAAGGAACACTTATAGTTTTTAATGATATTAATCATACTGACAAGGGGAGTAATATTTTTGATGCATTTGCCTCAAGGAAATTCAAATGTCTTAGGAAATATTTTTTCCCGCTTGAAAGAGCATATACAGAGAGTTATACTCCAATAGAAAATATTCAGAATATTTTTACTATTTCTGACGATTTGGAAGTAACTTCAAAAAATTGTGTTACTAAGGCTGTTTTCTTCGTTTATCAAAAAGAATAAAAGGACAGGGTTATGATTATAAGTGCCAGCAGACGCACGGATATACCGGCCTTTTATTCTGAATGGTTTATGGATAAAATCAGAGCCGGGCATGTTCTTTGTCGGAATCCGATGAATCGAAAACAGGTTTCTAAAGTTAATCTTTCTCCCGATGTGGTTGATTGTATCGTTTTCTGGACGAAAAATCCTCACAATATCTTAAAGTATTTAGACGAGTTAAAAGATTATAATTATTATTTTCAGATTACAATTAGCTCATATGATAAATCCATAGAACCAAACGTGCCGCTGAAGAGTGAAATTCTAAAGACCGTGAAGAAATTATCAAATTTAATTGGATTTGAAAAAATCATTTGGCGATATGATCCAATTTTTTATACAAAAAAATTCAATTTATCTTATCATGTGGAAAATTTTGAAAAGTTGGCACAAGCTTTGAATGGATATACTGAAAAATGTGTTATCAGCTTTGTTGATACCTACAGAAAATATGAACGCAACATGCGCAATATTGATTATTTTATTTTAAACAACGAAGAAGTATTTGAAGTCAGCAAACGACTTTCAGAAATAAGCGAAAAATACAACATAAAACTGGAAAGCTGTGCAGAAAAATACGATTTTTCATCATCAAATATCAAACATAGCAAATGTATTGATGATGAACTTATTTCAAGAATAGCCAATAAACCTATAAAGGTCAAAAAAGACAAGAATCAAAGAGAAGAATGCGGATGTGTAACAAGTATTGATATAGGCACATATAATACTTGTTTGCACAACTGCTTGTATTGCTATGCTAATGAAAATAAAGATTTAGTTCAGAAAAATCACAAAAAATACAAAGCTCATTCAGCATTTATTGATGGAGAATTAAAAGGAGACGAAAAGATAACTGAAAGGAAAGTTAAAAGTCTTTTTTCGGATATTGAAAAAGAGCAAATGGATTTAAGCCTTTAAAGCAATTTGCGCACTACATCTGTTCGTGTCCATTCGTGGGTAAAAGCTCGACCGCTCAATGCTGACAAAAAATACGCTATGCTCATTTTCGTCAGCCTCGCTTTTCGAGAGCGGAATGATTCGTTTGCGCTCCTTTATCGCTTATATTTCGCCCGTTTAGACGTGCGACCAGTGCTTCCCGCCACTGGACTACGGGCCGGAGGTCAATCCGGTTTTTTTCCTTTTTCTTTGTTTTTTTTGTATTTTTGACTTTGTTTTTTTGTATTTCGAGCTATATTAATCGTTCGCAGTATAATAATTAAGGTGTAAGATTATGCCTAAGTTGTTGATTGCGAGAGTAATATGCAAAGAATAAGAAATAACATAGGTTTGTGATGATGTTTTTCTGCTTGAAAAATTTGTTTAATTTTATTGAAAAGCAGTGGACAAATCGCGCTTTTGTGCTTATTTTATATGCTTTGTCGCTTTTTGGTGCTTCGGCACTTCAAGGGCAAAATCGTAGCAACGGAGCTCAAGATTCGGCGACGATGACGGTTAAGGTTAGATTGAAGGATGCTAAAACGTTTGACCAACTATCGAAATTACGCAAAGAATTGAGTGCCGCGGAACGCGAGACGGCGAGTTTGACCGGTAAATACCGGGGTCTGCAAAAAGATCACAAACTTATCCGTAAAGAGTTGATTGAAATAACAAAGAATTTTCAAACGCAAAATGAAAGTTATCGTCGATTGCAGTTGAGCATAGCGGCAACCATAGCAAGTTCAAAAATGGAAGCAGCGAGTTTTAGGGAAGGTCAACTGGTACAAACACTCAACGATGTTTTTGATAGTAGCAGAACCCTTGCTCTGCGAAGTGTCAAATTTTGCGAAACTGTGGAATCCCTCCTTAAACAGATGCCTATAGGAAAGATTCGGAAGGCGGAAATAAACCTCCGAGCTGATGAACTTAAAAGGGGAGCCCGCAAACTAAATACCCTGGCGGATCTTGAAATTCGACAAAAGCCTGTGAATCGATGCAGAATCCTGGCTGTCAATAAAGATCTGCAAGTTGTGGTGTTGCCTGTAGGTTCAGTACATGGAGTATTCATTGGACTGAATTACTACGCTGGGAAGAAAAAGGAACTGCTAAGAATCATAACGGTTCGGCCTTTTGTGTCGGCTGCGGTTCCTGTAAAAGGCAATGTCGAAAGCTTGACTCCCGGAATGGAAGTCATTACAGATACAAATAATAAAAATAAATAGTTTGGTAAATTATGGAAGTAAGAGCTATTACAAGAAACGTTCGGATATCACCGGAAAAAGCGATACAAGTGTCTCGTTTGATTCAGGGAAAATCTGTAACGGAAGCTTTGGCTGTCGTAGATCTCAGCCCACGCAAAGCCGCAAGGCTGCTGGGTAAGACATTGCGTTCGGCTATAGCTAATGCTGAAAACAATTTTGACTTAGACCCTAAAGGTCTTGTTGTCAAAGAAGCCCTTGTTGGACCCGGTCCGACAATGAAACGTTTCCGCCCAAAAGCTCGTGGTGCCGCTGGCAAGATCCGTAAACGGACTAGCCATTTTCGTATCACCCTAACTGACATTTAATAAGGGGATTTTAAGCGTGGGACAGAAAGTAAATCCAATTGGATTAAGAACAGCCCTGACAAAGAATTGGGAATCTCGCTGGTTTGCGGGAAAACAGTCTTTCGGGGATTGGCTCCATGAAGATATAATGATTCGTAAGTACATCAAAGAGAATTTCTCTAGTGCTTCGATTTCTCGTATCCAAATTGAGCGTTTCGCTAGTCGTGTCCGCATCACTATTTTTTCCGCTCGTCCAGGACTGCTTATCGGCAAGAAAGGCGCGGAATTAGATAAACTGAGACTAACTCTTGGAAAAATGGCTCCCGGTAAAGAATTTATTATCGACATTGCCGAAATCAAGCGCGCGGAAATAAACGCGGTCTTAGTCGCAGAAAATATCTGCTCGCAGCTCGAACGTCGTATTGGCTTCAGAAGAGCCATGAAACGTTCTATTCAAATTGCGATGGATATGGGTGTGGATGGAATCAAGATACATTGTGCCGGTCGCTTAGGCGGCGCGGAACTCGCTCGTGTTGAGCAGTATAAAGACGGACGTGTACCGCTTCATACTTTAAGAGCCAATATCGACTATGGTTTTGCGGAAGCAAATACTACAGCTGGTAAAATTGGTGTCAAAGTGTGGATTTGTCATAACGAACCTACAGAGGATCAAAAATATGCCGTTAATGCCAAAAAGGGTAAAGCACAGAAAGGTTCAGCGCGGAAGTAATTCCGGTTTAGCTACCAAAAACAATAAGATTGATTTTGGTGACTACGGATTACAAGCGATGACCAGAGGCTATATCTCAAATAATCAAATCGAAGCTGCTCGTGTCGCGATTAATCGCCATTTGAAAAGACGCGGTAAAGTTTGGATTCGTCTGTTTCCTTATAAACCTATTACGAAAAAGCCTTTAGAGGTTCGTATGGGTAAAGGGAAAGGTAACGTGGAAGGCTGGGTTGCTCCAGTCAAGCCGGGTCGTGTGCTTTTTGAAATCAGTGGTTGCAATGATATAGTTGCTCGTGAAGCTCTTTCGCTCGCGGCAAATAAACTCAGTGTACGCTGTAAATTCTTGGCACGTTAACCGGTAAACTCTGAAACGAAGGTAGTTATTCATGAAAATGAAAGAGATCAGAGAATTGACTGATGCTGAATTGAACAACAAGTTGAGCGAGCTGTTAAAAGCAAAACTTAATTTGAAAATTCAATCTCAAACCGGTCAACTGGAAAAAACATCTGCCGCGAAAAAACTTCGCCATGATGTTGCTCGAGTCAAAACAGAACAGAAGATCCGCTTGGCAAAAGCCAACGGTTAAATTAGGTGGATGTAATGAGTACTGTTGAAACTAAAGAACGTGGTAACCGTAAAGAGCGTACTGGCGTCGTCGTCAGTGATGTGCAGGACAAGACTATCGTAATCGAAGTCACCCGCCGCACAACGCACCCGCGCTATAAAAAGGTTATCAAAGTAAAGAAAAAATATACTGCTCATGATGAACAGAATGAAGCTAAAATTGGCGATACAGTTCGGGTTGTTGAAACTCGTCCTATGAGTAAAGTCAAAAGATGGCGTCTGCTGGAAATCATAAGTCACGCAGAATAATCAAAGGATACATTGAAAAATGATACAAATGCAGACAAAATTAGAGGTTGCCGATAATTCCGGTGCCAAATCTGTCATGGCTATTACCGTCCTTGGTCAAAGAAGACGCGTGGCAAGAGTGGGAGATGTTGTTAGCGCTGCTGTTCAAGAAGCTCTTCCTAACGGTTCCGTTAAGAAAGGCGAAGTTGTCAAAGCGGTTATCGTCAGAACAGCTTACAGAATCCGTAGACCTGATGGTTCTTCTCTTAAATTTGATCGCAATTCAGCGGTTATTATTGATGAGAATAAAAATCCTGTCGGAACACGTATTTTTGGACCTGTGGCCCGTGAACTTCGGGACAAAGACTTTATGAAAATTATTTCCTTAGCGCCAGAGGTGTTATAATGAAAACATATCACATCAAGAAAGGCGACAAAGTTATTGTCAACTCAGGAAAATGGAAAGGTGAAGAAGCGACTGTTTCAGTTGTTCTCGCTCCCAAAGACCGGGTTGTTTTGGAATTAGCCAACGTGACCGCTAAAAAGCGCGAACGTTTTGGTAAAAAAACTGTCAAAAAGTCTCGAGCTAATCCCAATGGCGGATTAATTGAAC
>JAHOYW010000196.1 GCA_019038735.1 Victivallales bacterium
AATTTATAGTATATAGCTTAAAAAAATCAGGAAAATGATAATGCAAAAAGTAATTGATAAAGCTAAAGTTTTGATTGAGGCATTGCCTTATATTCAAAAATTTAGAGACGCGCTAGTGGTCGTTAAATTCGGCGGCAGCGCTATGGAAAATCCGGAACTGGTCAAAAATACGATGCGGGATATTGTTTTTATGGAGTGCATTGGTATGCGTCCGGTAGTAGTTCATGGTGGAGGTAAAGCTATTAGTGCTGAACTCAAACGTCAGAATATAAAAGTTGAATTCATAAACGGTATGCGTAATACTTGTTCGGAGACGATTAAAATAGTTGACAATGTACTGCATGAGCATGTCAATAAAAGTTTGATTGGACATGGTGAAGATGCCGGCGGAAAGATTGCCAGTATTTCGGGTAAGAGGATTTTGAGTGCTGAAAAATTAGTGCCGCAATGTCCTGCTACGGGCGAAAATCTGGATATTGGTTTTGTTGGTAATATTCTGAGTGTCGATACAAAAGAAATATATGAAGCTCTTGAACAAGGTTTGATTCCAGTCATTCCGCCACTCGGAGTTGGTGACGATGGACAAATATATAATATAAATGCTGATATTGCCGCCTGCAAAATTACTGAAGCCTTAAATGCTCGCAAACTTATTTTTTTGAGCGATGTTCCGGGAATAATGCGTGATCCGAGCGATGAAGAAAGCGTTATCGGCACTATCAGAGCAAATGAAGTGCAAAAACTTATTGATGATAAAGTTATTACTGGCGGAATGATTCCAAAAGTAATGAGCAGTTTGCACGCGCTTGAAGCCGGAACCAATAAAGTACACATGATCGACGGCAGAGTTAAACATTCTCTGTTGCTGGAAATATTCACAACGGAAGGTGTTGGAACCCAGATTATAAAAGCGGACACAATTTGATGAACATAGTTATTTGCGGAATGAAACATTGCGGTAAAAGCACTCACGGGGAATTTATTGCCCGCAAGCTTTCTTGTC
Source organism: Victivallales bacterium (assembly GCA_019038735.1). Taxonomy (GTDB): domain Bacteria; phylum Verrucomicrobiota; class Lentisphaeria; order Victivallales; family Victivallaceae; genus JAHOYW01. The sequence continues at coordinate 1,004 of JAHOYW010000196.1, forward strand.
CGTTCATAGATACAGACGATTTGCTTGAGGCGAAGTTTTTTGAACTGGAAAAGAATCCTTTGAATTCCCGGGAAATCTATAATCTGCATGGGGAAGATTATTTTCGCAAACTTGAAGCGGATGTGATTCATTCGCTCATAGATGAAGCAGATGAAAATAAAACTAAGATAATCGCGCTTGGCGGCGGAGTGCCGTCCAATCCGAATCTTGGAAATGAACTGAAAGAGCTTGGACGTTTTGTATATTTGAAAAACGAAGCGGATGTTTTATATAAACGTATAGTCAGGAAAGGCTTGCCAAGCTTTTTGCAAGGCGAAAATCCCTATGAAAAGTTTTTAAAGCTTTACAGCGAGCGCGAACGGCGTTATATTGAATTATCTGATTTAACAATTGAATTTGACGAAGACGTCGCGGTAAAAAAAGCCGGGTACATAATTTTAGCTAAAATTGAGGAGACCTTCAATGAGCGGTAGCATATATGGCAAAACATTTACAATAAGTACATTCGGAGAATCTCACGGCAAAGCAGTGGGAGTGATTGTTGATGGTGTAACTCCGGGAATCGAACTGGACGAAGCAGATATACAGAAAGACCTTGATCGGCGTAAACCCGGTCAGTCATCAGTTACTACGCCACGCAAAGAGTCCGATACAGTACAAATCATGTCTGGAGTTTTTGAGGGTAAAACTACTGGTACACCAATAATGATGATTGTTTATAATCAGGACCAACGCTCTAAAGATTACGGCAATATAAAAGATTTATTCCGTCCGGGACATGCTGATTATACTTATAATGAGAAATATGGTATTCGGGATTACCGCGGTAGCGGCCGGGCTTCGGGAAGGGAAACTACTGGACGTGTTGCCGCAGGAGCGATAGCTAAAAAATTGCTCGCCGCTAAAGGTATAAAAGTACTTGCCAGCACTAAAAATCTTGGCGGTATTGAAGCGCAAAAATACTGCCCTGAAGAAATAGAAAAAAATATAGTCAGGACTGCTGACCCCGATGTAGCTCAAGAAATGATTGATTTGATTCATGCGTCAATAGAAGAAGAAAACAGTGTCGGCGGTATCGTTGAATGTCGTATAAGTGGCGTACCCGCGGGTATCGGTGAACCGGTTTTTGAAAAACTCGATGCGGAACTGGCGAAAGCAGCTTTGTCAATTGGCGGCGTTAAGGGTATTGAATTCGGCGCTGGGTTTGCGGTGGCGAATATGAGCGGTAAGGAACATAATGACGAAATGGATTCCAATGGCTTTAAATCAAATAATGCCGGTGGTATTATTGGCGGTATTTCAAACGCTAATGAAATTATTTTCAGGATCGCGGTAAAACCGATTTCATCTATCTCTCAAGCTCAAGATACTATAGATATAAATGGCAATGAAGTTATCTGCGAAACCCACGGAAGGCATGATCCGTGTTTATGCCCGCGCATAATTCCCGTACTCGAAGCCATGAGTGCAGTCGTGCTTATCGACCTTATTAAGCAGAATGCCGCACTTAAATATTGATGCGGAGCATCTTTGGAGTGCGCAACTCCTGTTGCGCTTTTAAATTTGCGAGTGTTAGTTTAAACGGCGGAGGAACGCCGCAGTCCAAGAGCCTGGAGGCTTAGGGAAAACAGTAAAAACAGGATTAATATGAAGAAGAAATTGACATGTGAAAACATTGGAGGCTCTCAGCAATTTGTCGTATCAGCTCCCGAACTTATGAAAGCTGTTGTTAATTTAGACCCGGCTCTTTGGGCGGCAACCAGTGCTCCTTGTGAAAGCTTGAGCACTAATTCTAAATTTATTTCCTATCTTGATCCAAATAATTCAGGCTCAATTAGGGTTGATGAAGTTATTGTGGCAATCAAATTTCTCCTTGAATCATTTAAGTCTGAACAGGAACTCAATAATCAGAATAAAGCTCTCAGTCTGAAAGAACTTAATGTCACGTCTGACGTGGGAAATGCTTTCTTGAAATTTGTCAAAAAAAGTTTCGCGCTTAAAGATAAAAATAGTGAGTTAACACTTGAGCAGGTCAGTGATAAAATTAATCTGTTTTCTTCAGGTCCATTAAAAGGTGATGGGAATTTGACCGCGAAAGCTGTTGAAAATATTGATGACTTAAAACTTTTTAATGATATTCTGACTGTCGCCGCTAAAGACTGTTTAACTCTGGAATTATTGGGAAAATTCATTGCTGACGCTAAAGATTTCCTTGATTGGGAAGAAAATACCGCTAAACCTGAATTGAAAGTCAAAGACGCGACTTTGGCATATTCCGCTTATTCCGCTTTGAAAAGTAAAATGGATGAATTTTTTAGTTATTGTCAACTCGTAGCTGTCGATCCGGTCAACGCAAAGCGTTTTCAGCTTGATCCTGAAAAGATACCGCCATTAGAACTTAAAAATCCAGAGGGTATCAGTGTTTATCTGGATGCCATGCCTTTAGCTTTTCCAAATGAAAAACTGGAACTCAAATTATCCAGCGGAATTAATTCACGCTATCTATCTCAGGTGAAAGATTTTGCCGCGGCTTTTAAATTATCTGCTTTGAGCATGGAAAAATGGGAAGAAATAAAAAAAGAACTTGCGCCTTATGACGAATACTGCACTAGAATTTACGGCGATCCGACCGGAAAACTCGGGCGGAAAAAACTTGAGGATTATTTAAAAGGTTCGGAAATAGATAATTTGCGCAATATTCTGGCTAAAGATGATAAACTCAGTGATACCCTTGTCCTGCTTAGAAAACTTGAAAAAATGATTTTACTACGGCATTATATGCCGGAATTTATTGATAATTTCGTTAATTTTAAAGATCTTTATACACAAAGGAAAACTTCAATAATTCAAGCTGGCTCACTGGTTATGGACGGACGACATTTTGACTTGGTATTATTTGTCAAAAATCCTGCTGAACATAAAAAATATGCCTTGAAATCAAATCTCTGTATGATTTATGTAGAGCTTCATAGTAAAGATAAAAATGCTTCAAAACAATTTGCCGTTGCTTCAATTACTACCGGCACTGTAAATAACCTTTACATAGGCAAAAAAGGAGTTTTCATTGATAATAAAGGCATTTATCAGGATGCGACGATCATAGATTTTGTCAATGGACCTATTTCATTTTGGCAAACCATGTTCCTGCCCTTCCGTAAGGCAAGCGATGCGATCAGTCAACGCATGATGAAGCTTTCGAGCTTTAACGCAATAGAACAAAACATAAGTAAAGGCGCAAAAACTGTTGAGACGCAGAAGAAAGGATTTTCGCTTCTAAATGCCGGTTCAATAGCAGTGCTTTGCGGCAGTGTCGGTGTCGCGGCATTAGGTAGCGGTGTTGCTTTCGCGATTAACAAATTGAAGGACGTTTCCTGGATAAAAATTGTTTCGGTCTTTGTAGCAGTTATAATAATAATAATGGCACCCGCGGTAATCTCTGCTTTATTGAAGCTGCGCCGCCGCAATCTAGCTCTTTTTCTCGAAGCCGCCGGCTGGGCAGTCAATCAGCATCTCAAACTAAAAAGTGCGATTGCCAGAACTTTTACTTACCGTCCTGAATATGAAAAATCATCCAGTAAAGCCTGGATTTATTACATTTTGATACTAATCATAATAATCACCGGAATGCTTATTTTAAATCAACATTTTAAGTGGTTTTGTAACGAGTGCAAGATTTAGCACGGCTAGGGACAGCCGTGACTACATTTTGAAATGTTAGTAAATATAAAATGATGTAGCCGCCTCTGTCTCTAGAGGCGAAAAAGGGAAATGTGGTCTAAAGCAATGTCAATTTCACTCGAAACTACTAATGTCATAATTTTGCGGAAGATGCCGTATAAGGAAAGCAGTTTGATACTCGGAACTCTCAGTGCTGAGTTCGGCAAAATCGACCTCATTGCCAAAGGCGCGCGTAAGTTATCAAAAAAACATTTTCCCGCTTTTGATCTTTTTCGTGAAGTGCAAGTAACTTTTCCCCATAACGGCAAAGACAATTTGCATAACGCGACTAATGCTGAATTGATTCAAAGTAATGATGCGCTTGCCAATATCCCGAAAAATTTTGAAACAGCCAGTAAGATAGCTGATTTTATACTGAAAAATTCCGCTCCTGACCTGCCGTCTCCATTGGTCTATGATGCCCTGCGAAATATCCTGCGTAATTGGGCATTAGAGGGCGATAAACAAGAATTTCCATGGACGAGCCAGCAGTGTTCAGTAATAATAAAGACAAGTTATCTTTACGAAAACGGTCTTTTGCCCGAGCTCGGCGAGCCAACAGACAAACAAGCCTATAATCAGCAGCAAATCATCGAATCCATCATAGAGTCCGGTAACGAAGGTATTCCTCTCCCAAAATTAGATAATATCTGGTGGCAACAGCTAAACAAGTGGTTGAACCAGCTAATCAAACACCACCAGTTAAAGTATTAGAAACAACATGGATTAGGAAACTAAGATATAATAAATAGGCTCACAACGTGAGCCCGTGAGCTTATGACTTTGCTTGCAATGAGGGTGAGCAAAGCGAAAGCCAATTATCTTGGGCAAAGAAGCGGGCTTATTGATTTTGAAAAGGCTATAATTTCAATAATTATACAGAATATTATCTACATTGTTATCATTACGCTTCGTCGCACCATGAAGCAGCGAACGTAGCCGCCTGGCGTTTGAAGGTGGCGAAGCCATTACGACCGTACAGGTCACGATTAATTGAAGAGTAATACCAATTCGCTTTCTATTATAG
>JAHOYW010000254.1 GCA_019038735.1 Victivallales bacterium
CTTTATGGCTTGTCCCAGCGCAGGCAGTTTTTCACCAGCTTTGATTGTCTGGCAGTCAAAACCTTTGATTACCGGTAATGAATATTTGACTTTCATGCAGGATCTTCGGTTCAGCACTACGGAATCTTCATCAACAACCCACTTGGAAGCGTATTTAAATAAATAGGCAAGCGGCACACGTTGAGTGATATTTATTTTAAGTGTATCAGGAAGGACACGATAAACACTCGCACTTTTTATATAAGAAATTTTTTCTATATTCTTTCTTATATCTGCAATGTCAATAGTAAAAAGATTATCTTTATTTAAAGTCAATTTTAAATATTTCAGCATAGCTTTTGTGCGTCCAGGCGACATGCCCTTAAATTCTATTCTGCGCAAAAGAAGGTGGTCGTTTTTAGTAAATAAAGCTTGGGAAACTCCGAGACAGGCAAAGCCGATAGCGACAAGCGAAAGACAAATTATCAGGAGTACGGTAATTACTCTCAGAAATTTTTGTTTTTCTTTTGCATTTACTGCTTTAGTATTTTTTTTCTTAACAGTTTTTTTAGCCACTAGCGTTTCCAGAATTTATAGTATATTTTATGCAATATACCACAATTAGGCGAAATTATCAATTCAAAAACTATTTTTTCAGAATTAAGCAGAGATTGTAATTGAGTTTTTTGAATGCTGGTTTACATTATAAAATTAAATAAACTTTTGAAGGATATAAATATGCTTGATGTTTTAGCTAAATATCTCAAGGGTGAAAAATGTTATTTTTATATGCACCCGAAGCCGAAAGATGATCGACATGAAGTCGTGGTTCTAATTCACGGACTTATCCGCCGCAGTGTGGATTTGTATCCGATGTCTAAATTTTTGTGCAAAAACGGTTTTACAGTATACGTCTATGATTACAAAACATCTACTAAAGGTATTGTCGCTCACGGTGATGATTTGCGTGAATATTTATGCAAAGTAATCACGGAAAATCCGGAGACTTCAGTAAATATTGTTACTCACAGTCTAGGTGGAATTTTGACTCGTTATGCTTTGGGCAAGAATGACAAAACTCCGATATTGGATGTTTCACGCATTAAACGAATCGTCATGCTCGCTCCGCCACACGGCGGCTCAAAGGTCGCACGGCGTTTTGTGAAATATTTGCCATTCACCGGAAGATGGGTAAAACCTTTAGCGGAACTAAGTGATGCCAAAGATTCAGAAGTTCACTCCGCTCCATTATTTGAAGGACCGGAAGTCGGAGTTGTCGCGGCAAAATATGATAAGGAAGTTCTCTTGAAAGATACATATTTTCATGGAATGAAGGAACATTGCATCATAAAATCAGAACATTCCTTTATGGTATATTTGAAGTCCGCGCACGAAGCGGTATTGCGTTTCCTGACTACAGGAACATTTAAAACTGATTGACTTTAATTTTTTAGTGATTTGAGAGCTTCGTCTCTTGACTCGAATATGCTGAAAATAGAGGAAAAACCGCTGATTTCGAAGACTTCTTTGACATTGTCCGAAAGGGAGCACAGAACAACTTTGCCGCCATCTTGCTGAATACGTTTCGCAACGACCAGCAATACGCGCAGACCAGCACTGCTGATATAGTTAAGTGCAGTTAAATTAAACAATAAGTTTTTATTTCCAGTATCAAGAATAGTGCTGAAATTATTATCTGCTTCAACAGCGGATACCGCATCAAGACGACCGGAAATACTCAGTTGAATAACACCATCTTTGTCTGTTTGAGTTATATTCATTTACAAAGTCTCCTATCCTATTAAAATAAGGCTATATGTAAAAAATTGCAAGTAAAATTAAATATCAAACAAAACTTTCTCATCGTGTTTTATTATCGCGCCTGGCTTTGTGCAGACATTCGGCCAAATTTTGCGTCCGGGATAGATGCTGCAATGAATTCCGGTATGAACATGATCACCGATAATCGCTCCTACTTTGCGGCGTTCTGTGTTAATCAGTTGACCATTGACCATTGAGCGGTGATTCTTTCCGTCATGGCGGAGATTGGCGGTGATAGTGCCGGCTCCAAGATTGGTATTCTGGCAAATAATTGAATCGCCGATATAGCTCAGGTGTCCGATTGAAACTTTATTCATAATGAGACTATTCTTTATTTCAACCGCTTGTCCGATGTGGCAGTTATTATCTATGTATGTATTACCGCGAATATAACAATTTGGACCTATTTTACAGTTTTTTCCGATAATTACTTTGCCTTCAATGTAAACACCAGGCAGGACAACTGAGCCTTTGCCAAGGTGAAGAACTCCGTCAATATTAGCTGCGCCGGAAACACTGCCCTCTATTTTATTTTCAGTAATCTCAGCAACGAGTCTTTCGTTTGCCACGAGGATATCCCAAGGGTATATCAAGTCCAATGAATCATCGTCCGTTTCAATATTTTTGTATTCCGCGGAGTCGGAACAGCTTAGTTTTGCCGCTTCGGAACCGTCTTTGCGGACGAAAATCAGATTTTTAGTGCTGTTGACTATTTTTTTGATTATGGCTTTTGATGGCCAGAAATCCGCCTGAATTTCCAAATCCGCACGTGCTGTGCGTTTTTTGTATTTGAATAAGTTTTTCAAGTGAGTTGCGACTGTAACTCCGGCGATATGGATTTGATGCAGTTCACGCTTGCAGGTCAAGGGTTCCATTTTAACTGGAGAAGCAACTTTGATTACAGTAACATTTATCACTGGTAAAACTCCTTTTTAAAGTTCCATATAAAAAATTTGATTAAATATACAGCAAGTGAAGAAATAAATCAATTGAATTTGCATTTTTTATATTTTCGTTTATAATAATATAAGCTATAAATTGAACTTATAGACCTTAATAATATTAAGAATTTAAATACTTAGGAGCAAAATATGCAACTACAAGGTGTCTATACGGCTTTGATTACTCCCTTTACTAACGGGGAAATCGATTATGCCAAATTGCGCGAACTCGTAGAACTTCAAATTGCTGGCGGAGTTGATGGTATTGTTCCGGTTGGAACTACCGGGGAATCTCCAACGCTGACATTCAACGAACATCAAAAACTTATTGATGAAGTTATAAAAACTACTGATAAACGCTGTACGATTATTGCCGGAACCGGTGCTAATTCGACAGCTGAAGCTATAGAATTGACTAAATATGCCAAAGCCGCAGGCGCGGACGGCAGTTTGCAGGTTACTCCATACTATAATAAACCGACTCAGGAAGGGCTTTACCGGCATTTTTCCACAATTGCTGACGCAAGCGGTATTCCGATTGTTTTGTACAATGTGCCAGGGCGTTCCGGTGTGCCGATTGCGGTTGATACGGTTGCGCGTTTGAGCAAAAACGAAAACATCGTAGCCATCAAAGAAGCAGCCGGGAGCGCGGAGCGCGTTTCGCAAATTCTTGATGTTTGTGATATTACTGTTGTCAGTGGTGATGACGCTTTAACTTTGCCGATGATGTCGGTCGGTGCTAAAGGCGTTATCAGCGTGGCTTCAAACATCATTCCAGCGGAAATGAAAGCGATGGTCGATGCTTTTGCCGCCGGCAATACGCAAAAAGCTCTTGAGCTGCATTTGAAATACTATTGTTTTTTCCGGGATGAGTTTATTGAAACCAACCCGCTTCCAATTAAAACAGCTATGGCTATGGCTGGAATTATCAATGAAGAATTCCGTCTGCCTTTATGCGAGATATCTGATGGTAGTCGCGCGAAACTCGCTGCCAGCTTGAAACGCTGTGGAATTATCTAATCGAGGAAGCATTTGTGCCTAAGATTATATTGGCAAGTCCACGCGGTTTTTGCGCGGGAGTTACCCGCGCGCTTCAAAGCGTTGAGCAGGTTTTGGCTGAATATCCGCCGCCGGTATATATTTATCATGATATAGTACATAATACTTTTGTCATAGATGGATTAAAGAAGCGCGGCGTGATATTTGTTGATTCTCTTGATGCTGTTCCTGACGGGCAAGTCATTATTTTTAGTGCGCATGGAGTTTCGCCGACAGTAGAGAGCGATGCTCGCGCTAAAAATCTCAAAATCATTGACGCTACTTGTCCGCTGGTAAAGAAAATTCATGATAAAGTCAAGAATTATCTTAAGCAGGAAAAATTGATTATTTTAATCGGACACAAGAATCACCCTGAAATTGTCGGAACTTTAGGGCAAAGCAAGGGCAGGGCATTAGTGGTCGAATCTTTGGATGATGTAAAAAAATTGCCTGATTTAATGCCTGGGCAATCCGCTGCTTATCTGACGCAAACTACTTTGAGCCACAATGATATTAGTCCAATAATAGAATCTTTAAACGAAAAATATCCTGAACTTGAGGGGAATGGAGATATTTGTTATGCCACGACCCATCGTCAGGAGGCCGTCATGGAATTGGCGAAAAAATGTAAATTAATCATCGTTATAGGTTCAAAAAAGAGTTCTAATTCAAATCGTTTGTGTGAAACCGCCGAGCATTGCGGAGTAAAAGCGATTTTGATAGATTCACCAGAAGATATAGATATAAAAGAGCTCCCGAAGCGAGGAACGATAGGTCTTACCGCCGGAGCTTCCGCCCCGGAATGCCTGATTCAGGATACAATAGAATTTTTAAAGAATTAATAAATTATCAATTCTGTTTTTATATTTTTTTTGAATGCTTGTTTTTGGCTTGTAGGATTTCTCTTTAACCACCCGGCGGCTTCATGATAGAGCTGTGTCATTTCTTGTTTCATCATTCCGATTCCGCTATAATTTTCTAAGCCCGGATTATAATCAAAAGTCAGAAGCTTGTAATCTTTGCCGGGGACAAAACCGTAAGTTTGAGCTATCGTAACTAAAGGTAGAATCAAATTCTGATGCATAATAAAAATACCTTTTGGGGCTTTGCCACCGGCAAATAATATTCGTCCGACTTCAGCTATTTCGGATGGAATGTCAATAAAATCACGCGAAAATATCGAATCCGGTGTTAAGTGAGTACCGAGTTCTGCACATGATTCATAAAATGAAATAATACGCTCATATAAATATGGCTTGTCCGTCGTGGCTTTGCAGGATACAAAAACAATATCCCGCCCGGCTTCGATCATCAACCACGATAAACCTTCTTTGATACTGCTTTTGGCATCAGTAGCGACATAATTATAATTATTATATTTACGATTGATTAGAATTTGAGGAATCTCGGCTTGATCAATATAATCCATTAAATGAATTGATTCCATGCCGGGGCTGTTCCAGATGAGAACAGAACCGGGCTGACATAAGCGGTTAAGATTACTTGCTACTTCATGTTCTGATATTCCACTTAAAGGAATATTGAAGTCATGCCCTGAAAAAAATAACTCTCGTATGCCAGAATCAATATTTTGACCTGCAAAACCAGATATAATAAATAAATGTTGTGGTTTATCAATAGGCTTGTTAGATATTACATAAGTGCTGCTGCCTTGACGTGATGCCAAATAACCAGCAAAGGTCAATTCTCTGATTGCACGGTCAATAGTAGTGCGTGAGTAGTTATACTTACGGCACAATTTATTACGCGAACTAATCTTTTTCCCAATTTGAAAAACACCATGTTTGATATCTGTTATCAATTTATTCTTGATTATTTCAACTTTACTTAACATATTTCATCACCTTTTCTTATAAAATACTATAAAAATACAAGAATACAAGTTTTTGATATTAATTATAGTTTTATATAAGCTCAAAATATTTTTTAATAAGATTTAC
>JAHOYW010000260.1 GCA_019038735.1 Victivallales bacterium
GTTTTAGTTTTAGTTATGGTTTTCGTTGTCGTTATCGTTGTTATTATTGTTATTGTTTCCGCCACCCTGACCATTATTACCTGGACCATCACCATTTTGGTCATTATTTACTTCTGATTGCCCATTATTACCGTTACCTTCACCACCATTATCGTCAACAGTGCTGGAGTTATCAGTGTCAGTATTATCGTTAGAGTTGTCTTTATCATTGCCACCACCCTTGCCGTTATTACCTGGACCATCGCCGTTTTGGTCGTTATTTACTTCTGATTGACCGTTATTGCCGTTACCTTCACCACCATTATCATCAACAGTACCGGAAGTTTCATTGCTGCAGTTGATGTAGTCATTGCTATTGGCGATGTAACTAATATCGGTATAGCTGGTATAACTGCTTTTAGCCGCGGAATATGCAATATTTGGGTAAATGCTGTTAAAGTAGCTACTACCGTTATTGCCATTTGACTGCCAACGTATGCATCCGATAGCTAGATTTGCCTGTTCTCTTTCTTTTTTGCCTGGACCATTATTTTTGTATGTAGATTTCAATTTAATTCCATTAATAAATAAGTCAACTACCTGATTTCCTCCAACTATTTTATTGCGCATGACCAGATGGGTCCAAGCTGAGTCATCAATATTTTTGATTTCATTACCATTTTCGTCTTCTCTACTGAAAAGAACACTGGTTGTCCCAATATCAATCTGAAATAATTTTGTCGAGTTGTTATCGCCGTTTGCATCGTCGAAATACAAAGCATATTGGGGGAAACCACTTGCTGAGTTTCTCATGTAGCATTTTCCAAAAATCCCATCCCATTTAGTCAAAGTGTCAAATTTTATTGAAATCATAACGGTAAAATCATTTTCACCAGCAAAATCTAAAAATTTATTATTCGGAAACTCAATATAAGTGCTTTCGCCATCAAGCTGTAAAGCTTTTTTGCTTTTCATCCAGCGACCTTGCCCCCATTCGAAATCACCTTTTATCACGCCACTGTAATCGGAAGCGTCAAAGCCCTCAGCTGCGTGTCCCTTGGCTGAGTTTGTCAAAGACCCGCCCTCGCCTTCTTGAAAGTTTAAATTAACCACACATGCAGGATCAGCACTGCATTGTTTATTGACATGCAGCCAGCGGACAAAACGCGCTCGTTTCTGACTTTCAGAAAGACCTGGTAATAGAAGTGCGGCAATAATTGCGATGATAGTAATGGAAACAAGTAGCTCAAGAACAGTGAAGTAACGGCGGCTATTAGACATATTGGCACCTCCATGCTTTTAAAAATGTGTCCTATTAGTAAAATGTACAGCACACAAAAACAAAAGTCAAGCAAAACAACTAAAGTTTATTAGTCTAGGCTAGTAGGGCTATGATATTAATACAAAAATTCAGTTTCCATAAGATATTGATCAAAAAATATCTGCTGCTGCCAAAGCTCTATTAATTAAAAGTTTGAAGCTCCCATGACGTAATTGGCATTTATTTCGCTATTGCTCAGGGCACGGTTGTAAACCTGAAATTCATCGACCTTGCCTTTTAGAAAATTACCTGGTTTCCCATTGTTATCGGGAATTTCATCTTTCACCAGCAGCCATCGTATACAGCCGATTGCCAGCTTTGCTTTGCATTTATAGGTTTTAAAACCTTTAGTGCTGACATGGTCGGATTGCAGCTGTTTACCATTGAAAAATAAATGAACCTCTTCTGTTTCACCAACAAATTTATTACGCAAAACCAGTTGAAACCAGTCTAGATAGTTAGTCTGTCCGCCTGGAGAAAAGGCATTAACATCATCGTAAATCACAGACTCATTGCCGATATCCAATTCGAACTGTCCAGCTGCATGTTTAGGGCTGCCTTTTGTGCCTTTGTAGTAAACCGTGTATTGAGCGTAACCAACGTTTTCGTTTTTCATGTAGCATTTGCCGAAAATTCCATTCCAGTTATTCAGAATGTCAAATTTCACCCAGATTATAATTGTAAAATTACTTTTGCCGTCAAAGTCGATATGCTTATCTTTCAGAAATTCAATATAAGTACTTACTCCATCAAACTGTATAGCCCTTTTGCCTTTCCACCAGCGTCCGCTTGTCCATTGATAATCACCTTTTATAATTCCGTTATAGTCAGCGGCGTTAAAACCTTCACCTTCATGTCCTTTAGCTGAATTTTCCAGCACACCGCCTGCGCCTTCCTGAAAATTTAAATTTATTACACATGCGGGATCAGTACTGCATTGCTTATTATAATGCAACCAGCGAACAAAACGTGCGCGGGCTCGGCTTTCATTAAAAGAAGGCATTAATATAGCTGTAAGAATTGCAATGATAGCAATAGCAAAAAGCAATTCAATAATAGTAAAATGACGCCGATTGTAAATCATAGAGATGCCTCCGGTGTATATTACAAAAGATACTTTCTGTGTAATATACATCCGAAAATTAAATAATTCAATTAATTAGCATGTTTTATACAAACATTACAGGACCGGATTTTTCCGCCAATGCGGCGAAATTAGCTACGCCTGCGAGCTCGATGTTATCCAGTAATTCTGTTTCTTGAATTCCCATCATATCCATTGCCATTTCGCATGCCAGAAGCTTGACTCCCATTAATCTTGCTTGACCAATTAAAGTCGGTAGGTCGTCGATATTTTTGCTTTTCATTACCTGTTTCATCATAGCGGTACCCATGCCCATCATGTGCATCTTGGATAATGCGAGCTTTTTCGCGCCGCGCGGCATCATCATGCCGAACATTTTACTGACGAGGTCTTTTTTGACTTTAGGCGGATTGTCTTTACGCAGAACGTTCAATCCCCAGAAAGTACAGAAGATGGATACTTCGTGTCCCAAAGTAGCGAAGCCTGTAGCGATGATAAAGGCGGCAAGGGCTTTGTCCAGATCACTGCTGAACAAGACAATAGTTGTCCGTTTCGGCATGGCCGTCAGTGCTCCGCTGGCGGCGGGAACGACATTTAATCCTTTCTGTATCAGTGCCTTGACCAGACCGTCAATTTTTTCCAAGGCGATAATAGTATTTCCAGTTGATTCGCACCATGCTGGAATATCATTATAAAAACTTGCATCACTGGCGGTAACTTTAAGTTTCTGTCCTTCTTTCATTTCATCAAGTTTATGTTTTACTTGTACGATAGGACCAGGACATTGTAAACCACAGGTGTCAATATTTATTGGAGCATCAAAATCTTCAGTACTGACAACTGAGCAAGCTTGACTTGCGCATGGAGAATCTTTGATGACCTTTTCTATTGTCTCACGCTTGAAGAGCTGCCAGAGTAAATATCCGCCACTGAGGTTTTTGACATTATAACCCTGTTCTCGCAGATAGCGTTCCGCCAGATAACCTCTAGCACCGACTTTGCAGAAAACAATAATTTCTCTGTCTTTCGGCAATTGCTTGAGATTATCGCGAAGAGTACCCAAGGGAATATTGAGCGAATTAGGAATCGTTCCACATATAACTTCGTCAACTTCTCTGATATCCAACAGAAAATCGTCTTCCTTGAGTTCATCAGGACAAACCGGGACTGTATCGCCTTTGATGATATTTTCAGCAATAAAACCAACATAGTTTATCGGGTCTTTAGCCGAACCGAAAGGTGGGGCATAAGCCAGTTCAAGTTCCGCAAGATCGCTAACAGTCATACCTGTAGTGATAGCACTTGCCAGCAGGTCGATGCGTTTATCGACACCATCGCGTCCTACTATCTGCGCTCCTAAGAGTTTTCCGTTTTTTTCAAACAGTACTTTCATAAACAATGGTTCGGAGCCGGGATAGTATGAAGCGTGTGAAGCAGGAATAAGATATGTTTTCAAGTAATCTTTCTTTGCAGCTTTCAAAGTTCTCTCATTTGCGCCTACGGAAGCGGCATCCAAATCGAATATTTTACATATTGAAGTACCGATAGTACCTTTATAAGTGTCTTTGGCACCGAAAATATTGTTAGCGGCGATTCTGCCCTGACGATTGGCAGGACCAGCCAGAGGAATCATTGTCGCTGCGTTCAGGATTGGATCAAGCACTTCGATAACATCGCCTGCCGCATAAATATCAGGATTACTGGTGCAAAGATTTTCATCTACTTTAATACCACCGCGTTCGCCAAGCGCAAGTCCGGCGTCACGAGCTAATCCGCTGTTTGGTCTTACGCCGACACTCATGATAATAAGTTCGGTCGGGATTTTTGTGCCGTCCTGCAGGGTAACAGTTAATTTTCCTGAATCACGATTAATCTCAGTAACACCGTTGCTGAGTTGGAGTTTTACTCCTTTTTCAATAAACTCGTCTTCCAGCAGGTGCGCCATTTCCACATCCATATTCGACATGATATGCGGTAGCATTTCCACAAGGGTAACCTCAACACCGCGTTCAATTAAATTCTCTGCTACTTCAAGTCCAATAAAACCGCCGCCGATAACAACTGCGGTTTTCACTCCGCCATCGACGCGTTCTTTGATGCGATCCACATCCGGCATTGTCCATAAAGTCATTAGGTCAGGATCATCCACGCCGGGGATTGGCGGGATAAGCGGACTTGAACCAGTTGACAACAACAATTTATCATATGATTCGGTGTAAACTTCACCGCTTTGAATATTTTTTACTTTTATACATTTTTCATCACTATTAATTTCTATAACTTCCTGCATCGTTCTGACGTCGATGCCGGTACGCCCTTTGAAATTCTCCGGTGTCATTACCAACAGGCTCTCGCGCTGTTTGATTACTTCGCCTATATAATACGGCAAGCCGCAGTTGGCAAATGAAATATTTTGTCCGCGTTCAAAAACTATAATTTCGGCAGAACTGTCCAAACGGGCTGCTCTGGCTGCTGCACTGGCTCCGCCAGCTACTCCACCTACAACTAATAATTTCATAAAACTTCTCCTGTTTTTAATTTAATTCTTTTAAATCCGTTTATAATTAATTCAAGCGCGTATTCGTACGCGCTTGCTGTATTTGTGTTTAAATCAAATCCGGGGAGTATTCCGTTAAATTCACCCCATAAGGCACCGGCTAGTTTTTCAGGAATTACTGTTGCTTTGATTGAAGCGTCTGCTATTCCCTCTTTAATAAGTTCAATTAATAATTCATTAATATGACGGTTTTCATCCAGAGTTGAGTCCAGAAACTTACTATCTGTACCACATCCACCGCTGTGCTGCTGATAATTTCGCATTGCGCAATAGTATTCAGGATTTTCCTGTTTAAAAAGCATAAAAGATTTTGCTACTCCTGAAACTTTATCTAATCCAGAAGTTTTTTCAATCAATGATTTTTCCATATACTCAATCAATAAACGAAAACTTCTGCCGACGATTCCGATACAGAGTTCATTTTTATTCTTAAAGTAATTATAGAGAGAACCTTTGCTAAATTCAGCTCTTTTCGCGACGTCATCCATAGTGGAGTGATCGAAACCATATGAAAAAAATACTTCCTCAGCCGCATCAAGAATCAGATTCTCGCGACTGACTCGTTCTCTAGCTTTTCGTTCTAATGTACCCATCTTTTCATCCTTAATAATAAACCGTAGTCAAAAAATGACTATCAGTCAGTTTTGTATAAATATAGGGCTCAAAACGATATTGTCAAGAGAAAAAAAGAAAAAAGACATTCCTGAAAGACATTCCCACCTGGAG
>JAHOYW010000102.1 GCA_019038735.1 Victivallales bacterium
AAATACTATTGAGGTAGGTAGAATTTTGCATCGAAAAGATAGCTACAAATAAAAATCGAGATTATGAATAATAAAGTTTTAATCGTTGGCACTGGTGGAATTGGTGCTTATTTTGGCGGACGTCTAGCGCAGTCCGGGATGGATGTTTCGGTGGTTTGCCGCTCTAACTATAAACAGGTCAAAAAAGATGGTTTTGCTATAAAAAGCATTGCCGGAGATTTTTCCTTTAAACCGGATGGTGTTTATCGCTCCTGCTCGGAATATCCTGAAACTGCCGATTATTTAATTGTCGCGACTAAGGTTTTGCCGGAAATTGATGTGGTGAACATCATTAAAGATGCGGTAAAAGCTGAGACAATGATTGTTTTGATCCAGAACGGCATTGAAATCGAACAGGAAGTCGCAGCGGCTTTCCCGAATAATGAATTAGTCAGTTCAATTGCTTACATTGGCGTTTTTCAACTCGAACATGGAGAAATTGAACACCAAGCGGCAGGTCGTTTGAAGATGGGAGTTTATCAAGGCGGCTCATCTGAAAAAATGGATTTACTAAGCGCTCATTTCAACAAAGTCGATGTAGAATGTGAAGTTGTTAAAAATATTGAATTTTTCCGTTGGGAAAAACTTGTCTGGAATACTCCTTACAACCCGGTTTCCGTATTGGGCGGCGGAGTTGATACTAAAGTTATTTCTGAAACAAAGACTCTCGAAAACCTGTGTGCTGAATTAATGAAAGAGGTCTGCGCAGTTGCCAAATCCCGCGGTATAGTTCTGGCGGAAGATATTATCCTTAAAAATTTACAATACACAAGAAAATTTCCGCCTTATAAAACCAGCATGCTGCTTGATTTTGAAAATAAACGACCGCTTGAAGTAGAAGCTATAGTCGGCAATGTCGTGCGCATAGCCCGCAAAGAAAAAATAGCGGTTCCTAATCTGGAAAGTATTTATGCCTTATTAAGTTCTGTAGATATTAAAAATAGAGTTTAAAATATATGAGGAGTCTTATGTCTGTTAAATTAATTCTAGCAGTTTTGACGGCAAACTTGTTTTTGTTTGCGCTTTCCGCACGTGGCGATGAATTTAAAAAAATTGATCTTACGGCGGTTAAAGAGGCTCCGATCAAGGTTGACGATACAGAGGCTTATGATAATTTGAGGCGTCTGGTAACGGTGATGAAGCTTTTGCAAAAACTTTACGTTGACCCTAAAAAAGTTACTATGCATAAGCTTGTTGACGGAGCTTTGAAAGGTATGCTACATGAATTAGATCCTTACAGCAGCTATGAGCCTTTTGGGAAAACACATGGCAGTCCATCGCCGGTAGGTATCGGTGTTATGGGAATAAAAAATAAACGTTCTGGATTTAAAGTCATTTGCACCCTGAAAAATTCTCCCGCCGCGAAGGCTGGCATCAAAGTTGGAGATTTAATTGTGAAAATTAATGATAAGCCAATTGCTCGTTTGACTTACCAGCAATGTTCTAAATTATTAAGAGGGAAATATGGAACTAAGGTAAAAATAGAAATCCTTCGAAGCGGCAAGAGTAATCCTCTGGTTTTTGAGATTACGCGTTCGGTTTTTACCCGGCAGGCTATTGTTTTTAAAGATATAAGAATGTTGAAAAACAATATTGGCTATATTCGCATAAATAGCTTTGACATTCAAAGTGTTTCATTCCTGGATAGAGCTTTGACAATGCTGGAGAAAAAGAATTGTCAGGGGATAATTTTGGATTTACGCAACAACCCCGGCGGTCTGGTTGAATCCGCAGTTGCCGTATGCAGTCGTTTTTTGGATGAAAAGAAATTAGTAATTACTATTGAAGGACGCGAAATTAAAAATACACAAAGAATCCTTTCTGAAAAATGCAAAAAATATACAAAAATACCGCTTTTGATTCTGATTAACCGTTTTAGTGCCAGTGCTGCGGAGATTGTTGCCGGTTGCTTGAAAGACCATAAACGGGCGATTCTTCTTGGCAGTAAGACATTCGGCAAAGGCTCGGTGCAGCGTGTTTGCAAAATAAGAGATAACGGTACTTTGCGTTTTACAGTAGCAAGATATTACACTCCGGCGCACAATATTATTCACGGGAAAGGTATCGAACCTGATATCAAGATGGCTCTATCTTTGAAAAAACGTTTGCGTTTAGCGCAGCAACTGGAAAATACACCGGGGATTATTTATCCGACTAAAAAAGGAATGATTGTTGATACGCAATTACAGCGTGCCGAAAAAATTCTTATAAGGGTATTAAAAGATTCTCACGGAAAGAAAAATGAATAAGTCTGAATACTGGGACAATATAGTTGAACAATATCAACGGGAAAGCATTATTTTCTCTAGTGATTTTCATTATGGTCCATTGATTGACGGCGATAGCGTTTTAAAACTTCTCCCTCGGAATATCAAAAACAAGAATTGTCTTGAACTAGCCTGCGGCGGAGCTCAAAACAGTATTTATCTGGCAAAGAAGGGAGCAAATTGCACAGCCTTAGACGCTTCCGCGGCGCAAATAGCTTATGCCGGAAAACTCGCGCAAAAAAATGCTGTGCAAATTGATTTACAAGTCATGTCGATGGAACAACTCAACTCACAATCAGGCTGTTTTGATTTAATCCATTCAGCTTATGGTTTCAACTTTGCTGCTGATTTAAACAAAGTTATCAAAACTTGTGGAGAGCTTCTCAATAAAGACGGTGTTTTGTTATTTTCCATGCCGCATCCTTTGTTCAGTGGAGAATTTCTTGAGCTTGATGATGAATCAGGTTTGTTTATCAAGGAATATTTTAGCATTTCTCCTGATCTCAGACTTGATGAAGATGCTAATGAAACTGCACGGTCTTATTTTTATTCTATCGATGAAATTAGCACAGTTCTAGCACAAAATAGCTTCTTGATTGAGCGGATATGTGAACCACAAATTTGCGAAGACCCACCATACACAAGCAAGTGCTGGGAAGAATACCGCCCGCAAATGCTACGTTTCCCCGGAACAATTATCATTAAGGCTGTGAAAAATTAAATAAAAATTTGTTACTACTCAGTTCTGGTTTGCAGTTACGTCTTTTTTATTTATTCTTCAAGTTTGCTTTCTTGTTAATTTTGAATGTAGTAACGATTTGAAACCAATCAGTTGTGTCTAATTTCTCACCATTAGTAGAAGACATGTATTTAAATGTTACTCCGTTAATGAAACATTCTGTCATAAAAATATTATTTGTTTTTGTAAAATAAAATTCATCAACACGGATATTTTTTTTGTTTACTTTTATATTTCTGCTTTTGATAAAAAATTGGCTATCCTTTTGACTGATTTCTTTAAGAGCTTTTTTGATTTTTAGTAATTTCTCCTTTTCTGAAGAATTATCTGGAAAAACAATGATTTGGAGACATGGTGTCGGGTTTGTGTATTCAAAACAGTATATAGCAACTGAACGACCATCGCGTTTTTCCTTCTTTCCGGTTAATCTTACCTCGAGATAGTCAGGATATAAAAAACTATATCCATACTTTACGTTAGAAAATTTTTTCGCCTTGTTCTCTTCCGCGAAACATACGCTTACTGCTATCAACATAAATGTTAATACGACTGTTTTCATACTTCCTCCTGAATATTGATGCTGAAGCTGTATATTGTTGTTTGTTTATATTTTTCGCCGGGTCGGAGGATTATCGATGGGAAGTGTTCGTGTTTAGGGCTGTCTGGAAAGTGTTGTGCTTCCAGACAAAAAGCACTGAACTGTTCATTAGGGATTCCGTTTTTGCCAAGCTTAGAATCTGCTAGACAAAATCCGCTGTAAATTTGTATAGCAGGCTCAGTAGTAAAAGTTTTCAGCACAATGCCGCTGCTTAAGGACGAAACTATCGCCGCGGGAGTTTTTAAGTCTTTGCATTCAGGATTCAAAATATAATTATGATCGAATCCTGCAGGTAATTCCGCAAGGCATTCTTCCATCATTTTCGATTGGGTCAAATCCAATACTGTTCCGAGAACAGAAGCAATTTCACCACTGGGTCGTAAGCTTTCGGATGACGGAGTGTAATAATCAGCGTTCATCTGGATTTGGTGATTTTTTACACTTGGGCAGCCTGTTCCATTGAGGTTGAAATAACTGTGATTGGTTAAATTAACAATCGTTGGAGCGTCAGTCTTCGCGCGGTATTCAATTTTTAGGGAATTGTCATTTGTGATCGTGTAAATGACTTCAAGCTCCAGTGTGCCGGGATAGCCTTCTTCACCATCTGGACTGGTTCGGGTCAATTTTAATGCCACACCTTCCGGGGTCTCAAAAGTTTCGCCTTTGTGAAGATGGTGACTGAAACCTTTATGACCGCCATGCAAAGACGCTTCCTCTATGTTTTCGGAGATATGATATTCCTTACCGTCAAGGGGAAATTTGCTGTCGAATATCCGGTTGGCACAACGTCCAATCAAAGCTCCCATATATGGAGTGTTGTCCATGTATTCTTCGGGGTCATTGTAGCCGAGGACAATATCTATAAGTTTATCTGTTTTATCGGGAGCAAAAAGCGAAACAATAATTCCGCCAAAATCACTGATGTCCGCACCGAAGCCGGAAGCATTACGCAATTTAAATAGTTTTGCTTGTCCTTCTTCGCATTCAAAATAATTTTCCACACTGACGCTCATAATTGATTTCCTTATTATAAAATTAGCTTGTTTATGAAAATATAATTCTCGCAGTCCTGAAATGCAAGATTTAATTAAATTTAGTGCATAAAACTTGAGATTTCTTAAACTTGTTCTATACTAATGTTTTGATTCAATATAAAATATTATAAGCAGGTACAAAAAATGGCTAAAGGCACAGTAGTTCAGAAAATTATTGATAAACACTTCGTATACGGCGATAAAGAGACAGGCAAACCTGTTGCTATCAAAATAGATCAGACCCTGACTCAGGACGCTACCGGGACAATGGCTTATCTGGAGCTTGAGGCAATGAAGATAAAACGCGTAAGCACCGAATTATCGGTTTCTTATGTGGATCACAATATGATGCAGAATGGTCCTGAAAACCGTAACGATCATTTATATCTGCAATCTATCGCCGCTTCAAAAGGTATTAAATTTTCAGCTCCCGGAAACGGAATATGTCATCAGGTTCATCTCGAACGCTTTGGACAGCCCGGAAAAACTCTGCTCGGCTCGGATTCTCACACTCCGACCGGCGGCGGTATCGGCATGATGGCTATCGGCGCGGGTGGCTTGGATGTAACTCTAGCGATGGCGGGCAAAGCTTTTCGCCTGACTTACCCGACTGTTATCGGCGTAAAACTCACAGGAAAGCTTGCAGCGTGGTGCGCGGCTAAAGATATAATCTTGAAATTATTGTCTATTATTAGCACAAAAGGAAATGTCGGCTGTATCGTTGAATATTTTGGTGAAGGACTTGAAACTTTATCTGTTCCGCAACGCGCGACGGTTACTAATATGGGTGCGGAACTAGGCGTGACTACTTCGCTTTTTCCGTCAGATGAAAAAACTAAACAATTTCTCGAAGCGCAGGGCAGAGGCGGACAATGGATCGAGCTTAAGGCTGATGCCGATGCTGAATATGACCGCATTATCGAAATCGAACTGGATAAATTACAGCCGATGGCATCT
>JAHOYW010000115.1 GCA_019038735.1 Victivallales bacterium
GTATGATCGGCAATTTTTTCCGCATCATTAGTACAGTGCATAAGCAGTGGAATAACTTCGGCATGACTGCCGCTAAGTTCGCGCCGTGTAAGCTGGACGAGATAATCGGTTATCTCAGCTTGGAGTTCGTCTATTTTTTCTTCACGCGCTTCGAGTTCGACCTCTTCTTTTTCATTTATCTTGATCTTCAGAAAATTATTATTCATCGCGCAGTCAACCATTGACCAGGATTCTTTGACCATGTGGCGAATTGCTTGAATAACCTGTTCAAGCGCGATTGCCGGAGTTTCAAGCAGGATAGGTTCGAGAAAAGTTATTTGCTCTCTCTTTTCTATTTCAACAGGGATTATATAATTGCATAATTT
Source organism: Victivallales bacterium (assembly GCA_019038735.1). Taxonomy (GTDB): domain Bacteria; phylum Verrucomicrobiota; class Lentisphaeria; order Victivallales; family Victivallaceae; genus JAHOYW01. The sequence goes on from JAHOYW010000115.1 coordinate 366, forward strand.
ATCCAGAACACCAATAAAAGGAATAAACAACAGAACATTTATAAAGTTGAATAAAGTGTGCGCATTGGCGACATGACGCATGGTGTTCTGTGGAATCACGGCGAAAACATTACCTCTAGTCATTTCATTTACCACATACATAAATATTGGAGTATCGGTGCCGGGCCAGTTGACATAAAACAAGGCGAGCATGTAGAAAGTTCCGGCAGCCTTGGTCAAAACATGAGCCAAAGCAACTTGTTTTCCTCTGCGGTTTGCGGGGATTGCGGCTAGTACAGCAGTAATAGTTGTTCCAACATTCGCTCCGAGCATTAGCGGCATAGCTGTATAAAAATTAATTAATCCACTACCTGCCAGAGCCATGATGATACCGATTGAAGCGGAGCTGCTTTGGATAACCACGGTTAAGAATCCACCAATCGCGAAAGCTCCAAGGACATTCCCGAAAGGCATTGCTTCGCCGAGTACCGGGAGACAGTTAAAACTGCTGAAGAAACGAATAAATGTCGGAAAAGTTCCAATAGTTTTAAGTTCGCCGCCCATCATTCCCATACCAAAAAATAAAAGTCCGAAACCAAGTATAGTTGTAGCCCAGCCTTTTCCAGTTTTTCCTTTGATCAACAGCATCGCGAAGGCACCGATAATAATAGCCGGCAATGCCAAGACTCCAAGTTTGAAAGAAATTATTTGAGCAGTAATAGTCGTGCCTATGTCGGCTCCAAGGACAATTCCAATCGCTTGAAAGAGTTTTAACAAGCCGGCATTAATAAAGCCGATAACCATAACAGAGCAGGCACTTGAAGACTGAATCACCGAGGTAACGAGAGTCCCGGCAAGCACCGCGACAATACGGTTACTGGCAAAAAATTGCAAAAGGCGGCGCATATTGTCGCCGGCAATAGCCTGTAAACCGTCACTCATCATCTGCATCCCCAGGATGAATAAAGCCAAACCGCCGAGGACAGAGACAACAAGCATAAATACATTTACACCCATAGCTTTTATTTGAATACCGCGGACAAATAAATTATTATTCGGGTCGGAAACTGTTGCTTCGATGCCGTAAGACCCGCTTTTTGAGCCAACTTTAAATCGAGCTGACGCAACACCTTCCTGGTCAGTCAATACACATTCTTTGTTTAAGCTGGCAGAACTTTTACCTTTGCTGCTTGGAGTTGAAGTCATAGTGAAGTAAACAGGAACGCCTTTAAGAGCTTTTCCTCTACTGTCAACGGCCTTGATCTGAATTGGATTGTCCAGATAATTACCAGAGTAAGCTTCTTGACTACCGCCGATTATTTTTATACCGGTAACAAAACGAACTGTTATTGATTTATCTTCGGCTCCTACCGGGATAACTTTTAAATATTGATCGCCAATCTTCTTACCAGCACTAACAGAAATTATAACTTCACCGCTGATATTACTTGTGGCTTCGGTACAGGAAAGTTTCAGATCTGATCGATCAACTGGAACAAAAAGGATTTTGCGCTTTTCCAGCTGCAAACGTTCACCTTTCCCACCTAGGAATCCCCTTTGTTGTGGTCCCTGCACTTCAATAATAAGTTTTTTCTGGAAAGTTTCGCCGGGCAAAGCACATTGTTTTGCGCCGCGAACGATTTTAAGATTTTCCACTTTAGCGTTTGAAGAGTCTTTTTTGCATCCACTCAAACAGACGATTCCTGCCATGAGCAAGATGCAGAAATTAAATTTCAGGATTGTAGAAAAATTAAATAACTTCATTTATTCTCTTTATTAATAAAATTTTAAAGCGTCAGCTTGCAATATAGTTGAATCTACCACTTAACTAGCATAGCACCCCAAGTGAGACCGCCGCCGAATGCGGTCAACAAGATATAATCACCTTTTTCAGCTTTGTTGCCCTTGGCTATTTCATCAAGACAAAGTCCAATTGAAGCTGCCGAAGTATTACCAAAGCGACTAACATTCATATAAACTTCATCTTCAGGTATTTTTAAGCGGCTCGCTACAGCACGGAGTATGCGGTAATTAGCTTGATGCGGAACCAGCCATTTGATGTCATCGCCTGTGAGACCTGCTTCTTCCAGAACTTTTTTGCAGGAACGAACCATAGCATTAACAGCTAATTTGAAGACATCGCCGCCTGACATTGTAAGAAAATGTTGTTTGTTCGCAACAGTTTCAGCACTTGCCGGCAAGCGGCTTCCACCAGCTGGCATTTGCAAAATATTAGCATAAGAGCCATCAGCTCCAAGGTCAGAAGCAATAATACAATTTTCAGCAGTATCTTCGCATTTTCCCAAGATGAGTGCCCCGGCTCCATCGCCGAATAAAACACAAGTATTTCGATCTTCCCAGTTTACAATGGAAGAGAGTTTTTCAGCACCAACTATTAATACCTTTTTATATTTAGGATTTCCAAGCAGTAGCGAATTAGCGACTTCTAAAGAATACAGCAAGCCCGAACAAGCAGCTTCCAAGTCAAAACAAAATGCTTTTGCAGCTCCGAGCTTGTCCTGCAGGATACACGCTGTACTTGGGAAAACATGGTCAACAGAGATTGAAGCGACTATGATTACGTCAATATCTTCAGCCTTAAGATTCGCGGCTTTCAGAGCTTCCAGAGATGCTTCGTATGCCAAATCCGAGGTAGCTTGTTCATCAGACGCAATTCTTCTTTGTTCAATCCCTGTACGACTTTTAATCCATTCGTCAGAAGTATCAACCATTTTTTCTAAATCAGCATTACTTAGAACTTTTTCCGGCACATAAGAACCAATACCTAAAATTTTAATACCCATAACATTCCCTTAGTTTTATAAATTACCTGTATTAAACAGACAATTTTATTTTATTCCCATAGACTCTATAATTTCTTTAGTCTCTGCAATTCTTCTTACGATTTTATCATTAACCCCAAATTGAACAGATTCACCTGCTGCTCGTATAGCATTACGGACAGCTTTAGCACTTGCCGAACCATGTGAGATAATACAAATACCATTAATGCCCAGAAGAGGAGCTCCGCCAAAATCATCAGGATCCGCAAAAGCTTTCAATTCCTTAAATGCACTTCGACTTAGCAACGCACCAGTCAAACGTGCGGGAGTTTTGGAAAAAAGCTCTTTCATTAACAACATAGTTGTCTTACTCAAACCTTCTGCACTTTTAAGCAGAACATTACCGATAAAGCCATCACAAACAACAACGTCAGCGACATTTTGGAATACATTATTTCCTTCAACATTACCGATAAAGTTAATCGGCAGTTTACTTAAAATTTGAAAAACTTCTTTGGTTAAGTCATTGCCTTTTCCTGCTTCGCCGCCAACACTGAGTAAGCCGATAGTCGGCTTATCAATACCAAAAAGATATTTTGCGTAGACTTCAGCCATTATTGCAAATTGTACTAAATGGATGGGGCGGCAGTCAACATTCGCTCCTGAATCTCCAAGCACAAAACGACCGGATAAGGCAGGCATACTTGCTGCAATCATTGGGCGATCAACACCGGGCAGAGTACGGGCAATTACTTTGGTAGCGGCAACAGCGGCACCAGTATTTCCGGCACTTACTATCGCGTCAACTTTACCCTCTTTTAGTAAGCGGGCACATGCTGTCATGGATGAATGTTTTTTTGAACGCAAGGCTACAGTTGGTGAGTCGCCCATCTCTATAACTTGTTCGGCATGAAGTTGTTTTAAACGAGGGTGATCTTCAATTCCGTATTTTTCCAGATAATAGGATAGCTTTCCGAGATGTCCAACAATAGTCAACTCGTATTCAGGAAAATCGTATAATGCTGTTGTAATTCCTTCAACTACAACAGCCGGGGCATAGTCTCCCCCCATTGCGTCAACGGCAATTCTCATAATTATTTTTCTACGCTAATAACCTGTTTACCTTTGTATTCTCCACAAGCTTCACAAGCGCGATGCGGCACAATAGGAGCTTCACATGAAGGACAAAGATTTACTTGTACGCCTTTGTAACGATTCGCGGCTTTACGGTGACGTTTCTTCATTTTCGATGTTTTTCTTTTTGGTACAGCCATTTTTAAATCTCCAAAGATTTTAATTTTTTATTATAATAACCAGTATTTCTTATAAAAAGTACACAACAATAGTATCTCATGCTAACACATGCAAAGGGTAGAATATATCCTGAAACAGAAAATTTGCAAGTTTTTTATAAAAAGAAAATTAAGCTTATTATATTATCACAAATAAAAGATATGCTACAGCCAAAGAAATAAGTTCAGAATTTTTTACTTACAGTTATAAATATAAGTAAAAGTACGAATCCTGATACTCAAAATACTTAAAGCTCACACATAATATACATCTTCACCAATACTTGTTTGAAATTTTTTAATTTTGCAATGTTTCAAGCCACTATCAACAGCAGCCTGCGGCAACCATTCTTCTCCGCCAATTGCGGCGACCTTGCTCCAATATACTTCGCGCCGATGATTTTCGCAAGCAAGTTTTTCATTTAAGGTTTCTTTGTACCACTTGCGAAAACTTTCCTCGTTATCAAAATCAAGACACTCTAGCAGTCGCTCTATGTTGACAATTCTATATCGTTGTTTAGTCTCAATAAATTCGTGGTATGCTGTGTGTTTCCATTCTGCCGGATGTTCTACTGCTCCAGCTCGCACCATGTTCATGTCAATATAAAACAGGCACCTGCCGAGATGCCGACCAGATTCAATACGTGTCGCGTGAAAACGGTTTCGCCAAAACGACCCTTCACGATCTTTCAAAAGATTATATTTTTGTGCCATTCCGCCATGCAGAAACTGCAGTCCCATCGGAATATTTTTTGCTCTTTTGGCACTCAGAAGCAAGTGTACATGATTTGAGCTAACAATATAATCCAATATATCAATATTATATTTCTTCTGCATTTCAAAAAGCAGGTTTAAATACATATTGCGATGCTTGGCAAACTTGAATAAAAATTTACGTTCATGACATTGATGTGTTATATGATAACAAGCATCATTCATCCAGTTGCGTCTTCGTCTTGGCATATCAAGCTCCTAAATTTTAGTTCAAAAGCCTAATATAATGCCAAAATACTTAAAAGCAAATAAAAGCCTTAAAAAGTATACTCTAAGGCTGTTTTCAGAGCAAAAGAAATATTGCAATAAGTTTATCATAAATCAGTTGTGTCTTTTATTTGAGTGGCTGACCCCGACCGACTCCGAACGAATGACTCCGAACGAAATGTACTTCTTTTTGGTGATTTCACAAGAGTTTCCCGGATAAAAC
>JAHOYW010000090.1 GCA_019038735.1 Victivallales bacterium
GCAGTACCTTCATGTACTTCGCCAATTTTATAACTGACACCGCAATAATACAATATACGTTCAGAAAGAGTAGTTTTCCCAGCATCGATATGAGCCATAATCCCGATATTTCTAACGTTTTTAAGAGCTACTTTTCTGCCTGCCGCCTCTTGATAATCTTTTTTTACTTTATCCGCCATGCTTTATTTACCTACCACCTGTAGTGAGCAAATGCTTTATTTGCTTGGGCCATTTTAAATGTTTCTTCACGTTTTTTAACCGAAGAACCCGTATTATCAAAGGCATCAAGCAATTCGCTGGCCAAGGCCTCCATCATTGCTTTTCCTTTTTTGTTTTTCGAATAAGTTACAATCCAGCGTAAAGCTAAAGCGACTTGGCGTTCAGCGTTCACTTCGATTGGAACTTGATAAGTAGCTCCGCCAACCCGGCGGCTCTTGACTTCCAGTTTTGGTTTTACGTTTTCAAGAGCCTGCAAAAATACTTCTAAGGGCTCCATTCCGTTTTTCTTTTTTTGAATTACGTCAAATGCACCGTAAACAATACCTTGTGCTGTGGATTTTTTCCCACGGTTCATAATAGTATTAATCAATCGTGAAACCAATTCACTATTATATTTTACGTCAGGTGTTAATTGGCGTTTTTCTGGTCTGCGTCTTCTCATAAGCCTTACCTTTTTCTTTCTATAATTTCAATAAAAAATTTATAATAAAAACTTTTACAACAAAACTGCCGACATCAAACGATGGCGACAGTTTTTTCTAATATTCATGTCCTATTTTGGACGTTTTACTCCATACTTGGATCTGCTCTGTTTACGGTCAGTAACTCCAAGACTGTCCAGTGCACCACGAACAATGTGATAACGAACGCCTGGTAAATCACGAACACGACCGCCTTTTACTAGTACAACTGAGTGCTCCTGCAGATTATGTCCTTCACCGCCAATATAGGCAGTGATTTCTTGACCGTTTGTCAAGCGAACTCTAGCAATCTTACGCAATGCTGAGTTAGGTTTTTTAGGAGTTCTGGTCGTAACCTGTAAACAAACTCCGCGTCTTTGCGGACAGCGGTCAAGAGCTCTTGACTTGCTCTTCTTTGTTTTGCTTTGTCGTCCCTTACGGACTAACTGGTTGATTGTTGGCATTTTTTTACCCGTATTTATATATTAATATTCTTTTAAAAGTTTAGTTAAAGGCTCTAAAATACTTGATTTTTATATTTTTGCAAATTTTTTTTCTTTTTTTTTAGCAAAAAAGTATTTTAGAAACCTTCAGCATATTTTATTTTACTCATCCGTATCTTCGAGTTCAGATTCTAATTCGAGGATTTCCGGAGCAATTTCTTCTCCAAGATACTGCAACTGAATGTTTTGCATTTCCTCGGTACCTGTTCCCGCTGGAATAAGATGACCAGTAATAACATTTTCCTTGAAGCCAGTAAGTAAGTCTTCTTTGCCCAGCGTTGCCGCTTCAGTAAGGATACGAGTTGTATCCTGGAATGATGCCGCTGAGATAAAGCTTTCTGTTTCCAAAGTTGCTTTTGTTATACCCAGAACGATCGGTTCGGCTTCCGCCGGTTTTCCGCCCTGTGCGATAACCTGTTTATTTTCCGCGTCAAAGACGAGACGGTCAATTTGTTCTCCGTTCAGGTATTTGCTTGATCCCTGTTCGGTGATACGAACTTTCTGCATCATCTGATGAACGATAACCTCAATATGTTTATCATTGATTTCAACGCCCTGAGCACGATATACTAACTGAATTTCATCAACCAGATAGCGTTGCAGTTCTTGAGTACCACAGATTTCCAGCAGAGTATGAGGTACAATCGCACCTTCAGTCAATTTTTGTCCTTTATGAACGATATCGCCTTTACTTACAGACAGATGTTTGTTTGCAGGAATATTGTTATGTTCCTCAGTCACACCTGTTTCAGGGTCACAGATTACTAGCTGACGTTTTCCCCTGACCATTTTGTCAAGTTCAATAACACCATTGATACGAGCTATTTCGGCTATATCTTTCGGGATACGAGCTTCAAACAGTTCAGAAATACGTGGCAAGCCACCAGTAATATCTTTATTTTTGGCTGCCTGACGCGGAACACGCGCTAATGACATACCAGGAGTTACTTTTGCTTTGCCCTTCGCCATCAGGAAAGCACCTGCCGGTAATGGATAATTGGCTATGAATTCGCCATTTTTATCTGTAATCACGATTTGCGGATGCAAATCTTCACGATGTTCCATTACGGTTATTTCTTCGGTTCCGCCACGCTTTGAGCGGTTGAGAGTTACCCCTTCAACCAGGTCGTGGAGTTCGACAATACCGTTTTCTTCGGCAATAATTGGAACGTGATAAGGATCCCAATGAACAAATTGTTCATTAGCCTTAACAGTCTCGCCATCACCTTTCTGCAAAATAGCTCCAGTTTCAAGCTCATAACGCTCAAGTTCTGCTTCACGCAGTGCGTCAGTGCTAAAATCATATTTTTCATTATAGAATGAACCGATAGCTTTGGCTTCTTCTTTAGCTTTTTTGCGGTTTTTAGTTTCAATTTGCTTGGCGGCTTTAGCGTCATAGACAGCAATGAATCCAGTTTTATTTACGACAACAGTTTCGCCTTTCTGGTTTTTTACAGTACGGACATTGATTAACTTAATAGTTCCAGCATTACGAGCTGCAATAACTGGTTGTTTATAAGCAGAAGATGCTGTACCACCGATATGGAATGTTCTCATAGTCAACTGTGTACCAGGTTCACCAATTGACTGCGCGGCAATAATACCGAGCGCGTCGCCGGGTTCTGCCAGTTTGGTACTGGTCAAATTGCGTCCATAACATTTAACACAAACACCGTGATCAATTTCACAAGTAAGTGTTGATCTGATTATGATTTTCAAAATACCGCGTTTTTCCGCGAGAGCGGCGTTTTCAACAGTAAATTCTTCGTTTGCCGCGATAATAAGTCTTCCATCATCAAATGCCGGATCTTTAATATCCATTGCACTGTAGCGTCCGATAACCCGGTCGCGCAGCGGAAGAACGACTTCATCGCCTTCAACAATAGCTGAAACCCAGATACCTTTGACTGTGCCACAGTCTTCCGTGCGGCAAATAATATCTTGAGCTACATCTACCAGTTTACGAGTCATGTAGCCTGATTCAGCAGTTTTCAATGCTGTATCCGCCAAACCTTTACGAGCTCCGTGCGTACTGATAAAGTATTCCAGTACAGACAGACCTTCGCGGAAGTTTGAAGTAATCGGCTGTTCCATGATATCGCCTGAAGGTTTAGCCATCAAACCACGCATACCAGCGAGCTGGCGAATCTGATCTTTACTACCACGAGCACCTGAGTCAAGCATAGCGTAAACAGAAATGACATTACCCTTGAAGGATTCATCCTCAAGTTTTTTGAACAATTCGTTTGCTACGTTATTACTGGTTTGAGTCCAAATATCAATAATTTTATTATGACGTTCACCATCAGTCAACACACCATTATTATATTGAGATATAACTTTAGTAATTTGCTCACGAGCTGAAATAATAAGATCATCTTTAGTTTCAGGAATCACCATATCTGTAATAGATATAGAAAAACCAGCGAGAGTCGCGTATTTATAACCGAGATCTTTTAATTGATCCAGCAGTATAACTGTCGCTTCATGACCAACAATTTTATATGAGCTGTTGACCAAAGAACCTAATTCTTTCTTTTTAGATACCGCATTGTAAAAACCAAGTCTGTCATCCCAAATATCATTAAAGATGCAGCGTCCGGCTGTAGTTATGATATATTTTTCAGAAGCATTGCCGTATTCCGTTTCTTTGCCGAAATCAGGATTTACGAGTTTTACCGCGTCATGAATATGAATATGCTTGTCATGCAGAGCGTATAATACTTCGAAATAATCTTTATATGCTTTGGCTTTATCTTTATTGATTGGATCACGAGTCAGATAATAAGCTCCCAAAGTAATATCTTGAGTCGGAGTCATTATCGGTTTACCACTCGCAGGCCCGAAGATATTATTCGGCGCAAGCATCAGGAGTTTGGTTTCCATCTGCGCTTCGTTTGACAAAGGCACATGAACAGCCATCTGGTCACCGTCAAAGTCAGCATTGTATGCAGTACAAACCAAAGGATGCAGACGAATAGCTGAACCTTCGATTAGGACCGGGTCAAATGCCTGAATACTTAATCTGTGTAATGTTGGAGCACGGTTAAGCATGACTGGATGTCCTTGAGTTACTTCTTCAAGAATATCCCAAACCACAGTCTCGCCGCGTTCAATCATTTTTTTGGCACCGCGAACAGTATGAGCGAAATTGCGCCCTTTCAAATGATGAATAATGAATGGTTCAAACAGGATCAAAGCCATTTTTTTCGGCAAACCGCATTGGTGCAGTTTGAGATCCGGTCCGACAACGATAACTGAACGACCGGAATAATCAACACGTTTACCGAGCAGGTTCTGACGGAAACGACCTTGTTTTCCTTTAAGCATATCGCTGAGAGATTTCAGAGGACGGTTGCCCGCGCCAGTTACGGCACGACCATGACGACCATTGTCAATCAAAGCGTCAACAGCTTCCTGCAGCATGCGTTTTTCGTTACGGATAATCACTTCAGGAGTGCTTAACTGCAACAAGTTTTTCAAACGGTTATTCCGGTTGATAACGCGACGGTAAAGATCATTTAAGTCAGAAGTCGCGAAACGTCCGCCTTCCAGTGGAACCAAAGGACGCAAGTCCGGAGGAATCACTGGCAAAACAGTCATAATCATCCATTCAGGACGAGATTTGCTTTTAATAAAGCCTTCAACCAGACGTAAACGCTTAGCTAATTTTTTACGAATGGCTTTATTTTTTGTTTCACCAAGGTTAACTTCCAGTTGAGTCTTCAATGTCGGCAGATCAACTTTTTCCAGCAGAGTCAGGACTGCAGTTGCACCCATATCCGCTTCAAAAGCGTCGCCGTAGTCTTCACGAGCCTGACGATATTCGTGTTCGCCTAAAGGCTGACCAATTTCTAGAGGAGTATCTCCCTGGTCAGTGATTATCCAATCTTCATAATAAACAACGCGTTCCAAAGCTTTAGCAGTAATATCCAGCATTAAGCCAATACGGCTGGGCATACATTTGAAAAACCAGATATGAGTTACCGGAACAGCCAGCTCAATATGAGCAATACGATCCCTTCTGACCTTGGATTGAGTTACCTCAACACCACAACGGTCACAAACTATACCTTTATGTTTAACACGTTTATATTTACCGCAATTACATTCCCAGTCACGAGTCGGTCCAAAAATCTTTTCACAGAAAAGACCACCCTTCTCAGGTTTAAAGCTACGGTAGTTGATTGTTTCGGGATTTTTTACTTCCCCGAAGCTCCATGAACGAATAACGTCCGGAGAGGCTACATTTATCGAAACAGCTTCGAACGAATTTGTTGAAGACTTGCCGAGTAGCTCTCTGTAGGCATATGTATTATCAATCAAGGTTCATCCCTCCAGCTATTTAGTTGCTCTAGTTTTTTTAACAGTACGAATATCCAAACCAAGACTCTGCATCTCTTTCAACAATA
>JAHOYW010000050.1 GCA_019038735.1 Victivallales bacterium
GGGTTAAGGGTTAAGGGTTAAAACAAAAAAGCTCAAAACAGGTTTACCCCCGCCGTGTCGTGAAAGTGAGAGCGTGAGCATGGCAATTCTAATATTGCTTTTGTGCCTTTAGGATTATTGGACTGCAAGGAGATTTCACCATTATGGAGAATAGCTATTTGCCGGACAATGCTCAAACCTAAGCCTGATGATTTTTGACCTGATGCCGGACGAGCCAGTGAATAAAATTTTTCAAATATCCGCTCATGAGCATAGTCAGGGATACCAATACCGTTATCAATGACTTCAATTCGTATTTTATTAGCTCTGCGAAATGCTTTAAGCTCAATAGTTCCTGTTTTATCTGTAAAATCTATCGCGTTACGAACCAGATTATTCAGAGCTTCTTTGATTAAAAAACGATCACCAAATAATATTAAATTTTCTCCAGCAACATTACATTTGAAGTTACGTTTAGTCATGCTGAGTATCTCACAATCAAGAACTACTTCATTAACTAATAAAGCAATATCCACTTCCTCGGTTTTGGCTCCGGCACTATGTCCTTCAAGTCGTGACAATTGAAGCATTCTGTCAACCTGTTCTGACATACGTTCATTTTCATGACTGATTATAGCTAAAAACTTTTCGCCTTGTTTAGGTGGCAACTCAGTATCTTCGAGCAATTCTACAGCTCCACGTACTGCAGAAATAGGACTTTTTAATTCATGAGTCAAGGTACGGACATAGTCCTCAATATATTTTTTGCCATCGAGTTTTAGGCGCATTTCTTCAAAAGCCGCACCCAGCCTGGATATTTCTCCTCGTCCCAAATGAGGATAGTCGTGAGACTCGCCAGCACTCAAAGTCTTTACATATTTAGTCAAACGTAATACCGGAGCAGTTATCCATTCGGAGAAAATAATAAAAATAAGAAAGGCTATCATAGAAATAAAAACAGCAATTTTCACTAATTTATTTTTTCGTTCCTCAATAAAAAATGAGGTGAATTTAAGTGGCTTTATAAAAGTCAACACGCCGACAAGTTTTCCATCAACTTTAATTGGAGCGGCAACATATAATACACTGGTGGTTGGATCATCCTTATTCAAACGAGTAGATCTCGCTCCATATCTGCCTACTAAACATTTATTGACATCATTCCAATTAGCAAAATTGTGTCCTGCGCTTTTTGGCTTGTGAGAGTTGAATAAAACTTTGCCATTATTATCGGTAACATAAATATTCGCATCAATTTTATTTTTTAATAATTTATATATTTGCGCTTCAGGTTTCCGTTTAGCAACACACAGCATTGCATTGCGTAAAAAACTCAAGTCAAACTTGTCATCACGATAATATCCAGCAGTTATTTCCGCCAGAATATTAGCAGAATCCACCATATTTTCTTCAAGGCTTTCCAAATAACTTTTGCGAACATCATTTCTAAAACTATTGGTTATCTGAAAAATAACAAAAACAAACAAGATCGAAAAAGCAAGAAATATTTTGAAACGAATACTCATATAATTAATCCTTTATGAAATTGAATATCCAAAACCGCGATGTGTAACAATCGGGTCGTCTTTGTTTATTGTTTTCAGTTTTGCACGGATAGTTTTTATGTGGGTGTCAACTGTGCGTTCCATGCTTGCTTCAGGTTCTTCCCAAGCTATTTCCATCAACTGACGCCGTGAATAAACCCGCCCGGGATGGTTCAATAATGCCACCAGTAAAGCATATTCATTACGCGATAACTTTAGTTTTTCCCCGTGCCATGAAATACTGCGCCGCTCCTCACTCAATTCAAATTCAGCAACTCGTTTTAGCGCAGGAGCATTAGCAAACGCAAAACGTCTCAGTACGGTCTTTACCCTTGCCGCCAGTTCTCTCGGACTGAAAGGCTTAGTGACATAATCATCAGCGCCAAGCTCCAACCCGACAATACGGTCAATCTCATCGCTACACGCAGTTAAAAATATCACTGGCAAATCAAACTCATTACGTAATTTTCGATAAAAATCTAAGCCATTCATGTCTGGTAACCCGATATCTAATACCAACAAATCAGGTTTGCACTGCCGGAGAAGTCTTTCTCCTTCTCCGGCGGTTGTGGTGCAAAATACTTCAAACAAAGCTTGCTCGAGTACGTATTTGACAGTATCGGCTATAGAAACTTCATCTTCAATTATTAATATTCTTTGTTTCATGTATTTTTTTATTCCATCTGGATTTGAATGTTTGATTCCAATCAATATTACGTGTAAGATACATTAGCACAGCTAAAGTAATTATCGAACCGATTGTTACAGTTAATCCGGTTAATCCTTTAAAAAAGAAACTGTAGGAAAATAAAATCAGGTAACAGAATTGAGCTAATCCTACCCATTTATAAGGAAATTTTTCACCAAGTGCAGCGCGTTGATATGAATTAACCAGAACCAAAGTTACGATACTGGAAATCAAAAATGACACATGTACATTGATAACATCAACCAGATAGGCAAATAATAAGTTAAATGCAAAAAATCCAGCTGCGGTAAACATAAAGTGCATCGGATGAATATTGAGTTTTTTGATAACATTCGTTGCCAGCAATACAACAAAAAAGAATAAAAGACAAACCGGCGCAAAAAAAGTAACTTTCATTACCAGCGGTCCCGGGTTCAAACGTTCAGGCATAGTAATTGCAATAGCTTTTGAAGTGATAAGGTTATTAGCGGTCCAAACCATACGGCAACCTGATTTTGTACTGTCCAGTTTGCCGGGAGCCAGAGAACCATCTGAAAAGTCAATTGCTTTGAAGTCAGTATTTACTGTCATATTTAAATCACGCAAACGTCCACCGGAAGAGCTTTCCGGCAAATAAGTCCAACTGCCAAGACCACGAGTTTTATAGAATACCCGAAAAACTTTTTTACTTTTTGCTTTAATAGGGAATTCAAGATTAATACCTGTTGTAGTATTAATCTGGCATTCCTGTGTTTTTCCGTCAAGCTCTAATAAAAAATTATCATAAGTAGCGCTATTTGATGGAAATTCAAAAAGCACTTTAACTTTCATAAGATTATCACTAGGATTTTCTAAAGTATACTTTGCTTCAAATTGGCACTTGTAAACAGGAAACCAAAGTAATCCTTTTCGGCGATACTCCAACTGAATATCAACATCAATTTTATTTGCCGTCGGAGATAATTGTTTTTTAGTTACTTGTATTTTCTTTTTCCAGAAACCGGAAGTTTTTTGCGTTGTTCCTTCAAAACTGGGAACTTTTTGCTTCAATTGCGTTATAGCAGTAAATATCGGTGATTTTTGCATAAGTCTTGAGCCGCAGAGATTACTTACCTGATTAGACAAAGCATAAGAATAATCCTGAGTGCGGACTTTAGTTACAGATCCGAGAATTACCCACGCTACAGTAGCTGTAACGAAAATAATTACGATTGCCAACATTTTAAGAAATGACATCTTACTTCCTCCTTTAGAGTTATTTTGACAACACCTGTTATGTTGCCTTCTAATAACTAATCTAAAGTTCAAGTATGAAAGAACGTAGAAGTCAATGTGAAGATTGTGTGAAAAATTAGTTTTTTATTTTTTCTCGAGTATGACTACCGCGTTTGCCGCTATGCCTTGTTGAGTGCCGCAGAAGCCGAGACCTTCGGTGGTCGTTGCTTTGATTGATACTTGATCTAATTTACAGCCTAATACTTTGCTTATGTTTTTTCTCATTTGCTCGATAAATGGACTTAATTTGGGTTGCTGGGCGATGATTGTAATATCACAATTTCCAAGTTTATAAGCGGCACATTTTTTATCTTTCCATATTCTGCTCAATAGCTTCATGCTATCAGCATCCTTGAATGCCGGGTCGTCAGGCGGAAACCATACACCAATATCTCCCAGAGCCAAAGCTCCGAGTATTGAATCCATAAGCGCGTGAACAACAATATCCGCGTCACTATGCCCCTCAAGTCCTGTCGGATGCGGAATACTTACTCCACCCAAAATCAAATTTCTCGCCGGAACAAGACGATGAACGTCGTAACCATGACCAATTCTAAACATGATTTTAATATCCTTTTGTCGTTTTGAATGTTCTATTTAATGAGTCATAATCCTTTTTGGATATTGAACCCTTATTATAAAGCTCTTCAGTCGCTTTTGCCATAGTTACCATGCCGTCTTTAAAGCCGGTTTCCATAATTGACTGTAACTGGCTGCTTTTTCCGTCACGCACCAAAGCATGAACCGCAGGAGTTCCCACCATTATTTCAAAAGCCGCGACCCGTCCTTCCCCATTTTTAAGCGGAATTAAACGCTGTGCCACTACTCCGAGCAAAACTCCTGAAAGCTGTAGTTTGATTTGATTCTGCTGATGCGCCGGAAAAGAGTCAATAATTCTGTCAATCGTTTGCGGAGCATTGTTGGTATGCAGTGTCGCGAGAACCAGATGTCCGGTTTCCGCCGCGGTCAAAGTCGCTGATATAGTCTCAGTATCACGCATTTCCCCTACCAGAATCACGTCAGGATCTTGGCGCAGGACGTACTTTAAAGCTTTCGCGAAGCTGAATGTATCAGCTCCTAGTTCACGCTGTTCGACGACAGCTTTTTTATTGGAATGAACATATTCAATCGGGTCTTCTACCGTTATAATATGACAGGCTGATTCATTGTTGATCCTATCTATCAAGCTTGCCTGCGTCGTGCTTTTACCGTGTCCGGTCGGTCCGGTTATCAATATCAAGCCGCTTTTCTTTTCAGCCAGTTTAATTAGTACCGGAGGCAGTTTTAATTCTTCAACAGACGGGATATGTCTTGGAATAACCCGTAGAGCCGCACCGATATTACCACGCTGATAAAAACCGTTCACCCTGAAACGATACTGCAAAACCTCTTTGTCTTCGCTGTGAACTTTCATACTAATTGACAAAGCAAAATCTATCTCACGTTCTTCCTCAAACCTAGCACGCTGTTGCGGCGTTAAAATACTAAACAACAAACGCTGTGTATCTACAGGAGTCAAGTATTCCGTACTCAAGGGCAGCAGACCGCCGTCAACCCGCAAAGTCGGACGAGCATCAGTAGTGAGCAGTAAATCGCTCGCGCCGTTGGCAATAGCCGCCTGCAGAAGACGTTTCATATTGAGTACATCGCTGTCCCCGCCAACATTGCTGAAGCTGTCTCTGAAAGTTTCAATACCGCTTTCCATTCCACGCACCAACAGTAAAAATTCTTCACGATTAGAGGCGGCGGAAGCACCGACTGCCGAACTTATTTTTTCATTTTTGACCAATTCAAACAAACAGCGATTAAAGGTTATCATATCTTCATTAACACCGCGCTTGATGGCTTCTTCGAGTTCTTTGAAATTACGATCAGCGATAATATTAGTTATCGCCGGCGTGCCTTTCATTATTTCCACAGCGGGAACCATGCCCTTGTTGTTAATATCCGGCAGGAGACGCTGGGCGATTATTCCTTTCAATGCCAGAGATAAATCCTGAGCCGCCTGATCTCGCAGGTGTTCAGGGAAATTACTTATGATACGCTCGATCG
>JAHOYW010000043.1 GCA_019038735.1 Victivallales bacterium
TTATTGATCCGAAAAAAATAAAATATATCATTATTCATCATCAGGACCCTGATTTGTGCGGACTGATTCCTCTGATTGAAAATATCCTTCATCCTGATGTAACAATTCTATGCGAATCAAGAACCGCTTTATTTGTGCCATACTACGGAAGCCGTAAAGCTGTTATACCAATTTGTGATGAGGATATTCTAAGCTTAAAATCCGGCAGAGAACTTAAATTCTTTCATATGCCGTATCTGCACTTTGCTGGTAATCTGTTCACTTATGATATTGATACCGCCTCTCTTTTTTCTTCGGATATATTCGGATGTTTCAAACAGGACTGGATGATGTATAGTGATGAATCTTATTTGGCTCCAGTGAAAATGTTTATTGAACATTATATCAGCAGCCCTGAAGCTTTACAATATGCTTATGACAAACTAAAGAGCCTTAAAATAAATAGAATTCTTCCTCAACATGGTGCTGTTATCGAAGATGATATCGACAAATTTATTGAGCTGCTCATAACTACCGAACCAGGTAGTTTATTACGTGAGCTATATAACAAAGCAACAAGTAAACAGGAACAGGAAATTTTAGAAACAGGCACAAAGGAGATGTCACTGAGACTGAATAAAAAAATAAGTGCCAATAACTTGAATGAGCTTATGAATACCATCGCCAAAGAATATCCATTATTCTTGTCAATATTAATTGATACAGTTTTAGCTAAAGCTTCAGCTATGGGAGTTTCCAATCCCTTAACTAGAGGACGTATCCATAGTTCAGAAAATATACAGACTGATAACGGATCACAACTGCTGGATTCATTGCACAAAAGATACCTGAGCCGACAATATAGTATAATGTCTGATAAAAAATCAACAGAAGAAATTATGCTCCAAGGACTTAAAGCTCTTAAAGCAAATGTGGTGCTTATGTTTATTGATATTCGCGGTTTTACTAGATGGTGCGCGGATAAACAGCCTGATACCATAATGGATACTCTCAGCCACCAACATGCCCTAATCTCTAAAATAATTAACTCCAACGGCGGCAGAGTTAATAAAATATTTGGTGACGGTATATTAGCCTACTTTACAGAAGATTATACTTCCCAAAGCATAAAGATTGCGGAAAAAATTCAAGGTACGATAGTAGAAAATAAATTACTGCCAGTCGGAATAGGAATGGATTTCGGAAAGGTCATAATGGGAGACCTGGGCGAAGAGGCTCGACTTGACTATACGCTTATTGGTTCAAGCGTCAATATAGCCTCGCGTATGTGCGACAGTGCCGCAAAAGGCGAAACAGCAATCACTATGCACCTGTATAATAATTTGGACGACAAACTAAAAACAGCAATCTCCTGTCTAAAATCAAAGGAAGAAATCAAAGTAAAACTAAAACCGTCCGATCCCGAAATCAAAGCGATAAAATTCCTCTCCAAGGAGCTTGACACCAAGAGTCTTTAAATACTATTATTAAATAACTTTTGCTTTGATTTGCACATTTTACTGTTCTCTGTTATATTATTTTAAATAAAAATTTGGGTTATGACTATGGATTATAGCAGATTAGAAAAAGATATTATTGAAAAATTACAGCAGGAATTGTCCAAAAAACTTCATTATCACCGGACTGAACACTCCATTCATGTTATTAATATAGCAGAGAGCATCGCTCGCTCTGAAAGTATTAAAGGAGATGATTTGCTCTTACTTAAAAGTGCCGCCTTGCTGCATGATACAGGTTTTTTGAAATATCCCATCCAGAATGAATCTATGGGTTGCCGAATTGCGGAAAAAATTCTCCCTGACTATGGCTACACGCCGGAACAAATCAAGCTTATTGATGCTATGATT
The DNA here is from genome assembly GCA_019038735.1 of Victivallales bacterium. GTDB lineage: Bacteria > Verrucomicrobiota > Lentisphaeria > Victivallales > Victivallaceae > JAHOYW01. The sequence goes on from JAHOYW010000043.1 coordinate 1,848, forward strand.
ATGGCGACCGCGATTCCTCAGAATCCTACAAATTTGTTAGAGAAGATTATCTGCGATGCCGATTTATCTTACTTGGGAACAAGCGATGCCATGACTGAAAGCAACAACTTGCGTCTGGAAATGAAGCTACTCCAACACCGAGTATTTTCCGATATTGAATGGATTGACTTTCAATTAGATTTTCTCAGAGCTCATAATTTTTTCACGACATACGCCAGAAAATATATAGAGCCAGGCAAGGGAAAATTTATAAAAATTTTACTAAGTGAAAAGCAGGCATTGGGAGATCGGTAAAATGGAGAAATTTTTCAGTAAAACAGACTATCGTGTAGTAAAGAAAATTGCGGAAGGAGGAATGGGGGCAGTTTATAAAGCTCAACAAAAAGGTATAGCTGGTTTTGAAAAAACCGTTGCCATCAAGACTCTGCTCGGACATTTCGCCAAAAACCGCCAATTTATAGATAGATTCGTTTTCGAAGCTAAACTGGTAGCCAACCTAGTTCACGAAAACATTGTCCAGATTTATCAACTAGACCGCCATAAAGGAGAATATTTCTTTATTCTGGAATTCGTTAATGGTGTGTCTCTTTTCTCTTTTGTAGACTTTCTTGTCAGAACTAAAACTCTCATGCCGGAAAAACTGGCAGTATTTATTGCCAGCCGTATTGCCAGAGGACTGGCTTACGCGCATAGCCGTTGTGATACGGATGGAAAGCCCTTGTTTATTGTTCATTGCGACGTTTGCCCTCATAATATTATGATTACGACAGAGGGCTTACCCAAACTTACTGATTTTGGTATTGCTAGGGCAACAAGCACAGGTGATGAAAAATCCGTAAGCGGCAAGTTGCCATTCATGTCTCCAGAACAGATAAACAGGGAAAATGTGGATTTTCGTTCAGACATTTATTCCCTTGGCATGGTACTGTTTTATATGTTATCAGGGAAAAATGCCAGACGCATTGACATTAGCAACAATGATACAATTGAACAGGCTAAGAAAAACACTATTCATTGGGAATTCATGCCGGATGACATTGATGAAGAACTGCTGAAAATAATAACTAAAATGCTGGAAACAGATCCTGAAAAACGTTATCAGGACACCTCCGAACTCTCCCATGCTCTCGAATATCATATTTATAAGGATGGTTACGGGCCGACTATTGTTACTTTGTCTGAATATATGCGCAAGCAGATGCCGATACTCTTTGACACCTCTTCCGGATATACTGACGACAAGGAAGACAATACTGATATTTCAGGAAAAACTATACTTATGAATCCAGACTCAAGCAATATAGATAAAACTATAAAGTTGCCTGAAGAATTTTTCGATGAAAAGTAGATTTGAGAAAATCATCTCAAAACGCTGTTCAAAGATCAAATACTTTCCCTGGATTCATAATATTATTAGGGTCAAAAGCTTTTTTTATCATGCCTAACAAATTCAAATGTTCTTCGGAAAGAAACTTGTTTATATATTTTTTTCGCTTAGAGCCTATGCCATGTTCACCGGAAAGCATTCCGCCTAAATTAATCGTTTTATTGTAAATTTCTTCAAGAATTTTCGGCAGAGTCGCTTCCCATTTGTCATTGCTCCATTCGGGTGGACAAACTATTCTTGCATGAATATTTCCGTCTCCGGCATGTCCAAAACATGGCAGCATAATGTCATATTTTTTTATAATGCTTTGCAATTCAGCGAGCAAGTCAGCGATTTGAGCCGGAGGAACAACTAAATCCTCGCCGCTTTGGCGTGTGGATATGATGTTGTAGGCTTCGGCGATGTTGCGGCGGATTTTCCAAACACGCTCGCTTGTTGCCGGATTGTCGGCAACGTATATTTGCTGAACATCGTTTTTTTCGATAAATTTACCGACTAACTCATAATCTTTTTCAACTTGCTCCATGTCTGAACCATCAAAAGTCAAAAGCAACATTGCTCCGCAATCGGAATAGGGAAGAGTTTCGTTCAAGTAATCACAAGCGACTTTGACCGAATCTTTATCCATGAACTCAATTGAAGTTGGAGTTACGCCGGTTTCAGTAATGATGCGCGGAACAAGTTCAATAGCCTGTTCGATAGTTTCAAAAAGGCACAACAAGTCAGCCTGCGCTTTCGGTAACGGCATTAGTTTGAGAATAATTTTTGTAAAAAAACCTAAAGTTCCCTCGGAACCGACCATTAACTGGATCAAATCGTAGCCGGTAACATTTTTAATGAGTTTACCGCCGAGTTCAACAATTTCCCCGGTCGGAGTAACGACTTCGAGCCCGAGAACGTAACGTGAAGTAACTCCGTATTTTACAGCTTTACCGCCACCGGCATTTTCCGCGACATTACCGCCAATATAACAGCTTTCCAGACTCATCGGATAGCCGGCATAAAACAAACCGTATTCTTTCAGACATTCATTTATATCATTGGAGACCACGCCAGGTTCAAGCGTTATCATCATGTTTTCCCGGTCAATCTCAATAATTTTGTTCATTCGGTCAAGAAATACCACAATACCGCCGTGAACCGGAACCGCTCCACCGGAAAGTCCTGAACCCGCTCCACGTGGCGTAACCGGAACCATTTCACGGTTCGCCAGTTTCATAATTTCGGTAATTTCCTGAGCACTTTGTGGACGAACTACCGCTTCGGGCATGTGTCGATATTCACTGCCGGGTATTTCGTCGTGTGAAAAAACCTCAAGACTTTCAATATCATTATAAATAAGGTATTTTTCGCCGACAATATCCTCCAAATCTTTGGCTATTTTCGGTGTGATTCTTTTATAAACAGTTTCGTTTAACATATTTTTTCTCCCCGTTTAAGTTTTTCAATGAGGATCGGCAGTATTTCAAAAATATCTCCGACAATGCCAAAATCCGCGACATGAAAAATCTGTGCTTCCGGGTCTTTATTGATAGCGATAATACATTCAGAAGTCTGCATTCCGGCGAGGTGCTGGATAGCTCCCGAAACACCGATGCCGACATACAATTTAGGAGTAACGGTTTTGCCGCTCAAGCCAATCTGATGCGGGTAACTGAGCCAGCCCCGGTCAATAACTTCACGGCTGGCACCCAAAGCCGCACCTAGCAAATCAGCAAGTTCACGCGCTAATTTTATGTTCGCCTGAGTTTTGATACCGCGTCCGACAACAAGAATGCGTTCAGCATCCTGTAGATTAATTTCTTCGGTGTCAGCTTCGAATCCCTCGTAAATAACCCGGCTTTTGTTGACACCTTCTGGAGCTTTCAAGCGGGCAATCTCACCCGTGCGTCCTTCCTGACGTGGAGCTTCTGGAGTTGATTTCGGGCGAATCGTTGACATTTGCGGACGGTGTTCAGGACATTTGATCGTTGCCATGATATTGCCGCCGATTGCCGGGCGGGTTTGCAGAAGCAAACCAGTTTCAGCTTCAATATCAAGTTCAGTACAATCCGCGGTCAGACCGGCATCGGCAGTCATCGCGACGTAAGGCATCAAAGTTCTTCCCATCGAAGTCGCCGCCGCTAAAATTATTTCCGGTTCATATTTCTCAATCAAATCCAGCATGCAGAGCGAATAAGCTTCAACCAGAAAATGTTTTAATTCGGGAGCTTCCACCGCGACAACACGTTCCGCACCGCGCGCGACAAGTTCATTTAATCCTTCTTCGGAAATATTA
>JAHOYW010000373.1 GCA_019038735.1 Victivallales bacterium
ATATAATATCAGAACAGAAATCTAATGCAAATATTTTTCTAATTAATTCCAATAAATAAAATTTATTATAGATATTTTATATAAAATGATTTGACAATTGCTATGAAACAAGGCAACTTAAAATCTTTTAGGGAATTTATATATAAAAACCAGGTTCTTATGAAAGCTTTCGAATTAAGACAAAAATATATTGATTTTTTTGTCAGCAAAAGTCATCAGGAAATTAAAAGCGCTCCTGTCGTGCCGGAAAATGACCCGACTTGCTTATTTACTACTGCCGGAATGCATCCACTTGTTCCTTATTTGAGCGGCGAAAATCATCCGTCAGGAAAACGTCTGGTCGATTGCCAGAAATGTATTCGCACCGGCGATATTGAAGAAGTCGGCGATCCTGTTCATTTAACTTTTTTTGAAATGCTTGGCAATTGGTCGCTCGGCGATTATTTTAAAGCCGAAGCTATTGAATACAGTTTTGAATTTTTAAGCAGTCCTGAATGGCTCAATATTCCTTTAAATAAGCTTGCGGTTACAGTTTTTGCCGGTGACGAAAATGCTCCTTTTGACGAGGAAGCTTACGATATCTGGAAACAACTCGGAATTGCCGAAGCGCGAATAGCCAAATGCGGCAAAAAAGATAATTGGTGGGGTCCTGCCGGTTTAACTGGTCCTTGCGGTCCTGATACTGAAATGTTTTACTGGACCGGCGAAAATGAAGTGCCGGAAGTGTTTGACCCTGAAAATAAACTATGGGTGGAAATCTGGAATGATGTATTTATGCAATACAACAAGAAAGATGACGGCTCATACGAGGCATTGATTCAAAAAAATGTCGATACCGGCATGGGACTCGAACGCGTGACTGCCATTCTTCAAGGCAAACCCAGTTGTTACGAAACAGAGCTTTTTCAGCCACTTTTCGCTAAGCTGGATCAAATTCGCGGCGTTGACACGCCCGCGAAGCGAACAGATTCAGAGCGCATCATAGCAGATCATATTCGCGCGGCGGTATTTATCAGTGCCGATGGAATCGCACCAGGCAACGTTGACCAAGCTTATGTTCTGCGCCGTTTAATACGCCGTGCGATTCGCGAAGCTAATAAACTCGGAATCGACAAAGCATTTGTCCTTGATCTAGCGCAAATTATCATAGATGATTATCAGGAAGCTTATCCTGAATTAAGTGCTAATGAACCCAGAATCAAAGAAGAATTTGATATTGAAGAAAAACAATTCGCGGAGACTCTAGTCAAGGGAACGCGAGAATTTGAAAAATTGATAGCTAAAGTTCCAGCGCATATCACGAAAAAAATTATCAGCGGTAAAAAAGCATTTTTTCTCTATGAAACTTATGGGTTTCCTCTGGAATTAACCGAAGATATGGCAAAAGAAAACGGATTTGAAGTTGACCGGAACGGTTTTAACAAAGCTTATAAAAAACATCAGGAAATGTCCCGCAAGGGCGCGGAGCAAAAATTTAAAGGCGGTTTAGTTGATGCTTCTGAGCAAACTACAAGTTTACATACAGCTACACACCTTTTGCAGCAGGCTTTGCGGCAGCAGCTTGGTGAGCATATTAAACAACGCGGTTCAAATATTACTGCTGACCGCTTAAGATTTGATTTTTCACATGACGAGAAGGTTCCACGAGAAGTTTTAGATAAAGTTGAATTCATTGTCAATGATGTTATTGAACAAAAATTGCCAATTACTTGTCAGGAGATGACAATTGAGGAGGCACAGCTCGAAGGCGCGATTGGACTTTTCGGTGACCGTTATGGTGAAAAAGTAAAAGTTTACTCTATCGGAGATTTCAGTAAAGAAATATGTGGCGGACCGCATGCTGAAAATACTGGTGAACTGGGTAAATTCAAGATTAAGAAAGAGGAAAGTTCAAGTCGCGGCGTCAGAAGAATCAAAGCAGTGTTGATAAAGTGACAATTAGGAGTTACTTTATCTATAAGGTAAAATACGGGGAATTATTTAAATGAAAAATAAGGATTTGTTAATAGTCCATCATGAAGAGGCTTATACGATCATAGTTGAAGGTCGAGCAAACTTCGATTACGGCTTGGCTCTACGCGACTTTGCCAAAAATATGGACAATAATTTTACTGCAATCGCGATTGATTTACGATGCTGTCTCGGAATGGATAGTACTTTTATGGGTATCATGGCGATGATCGGCTTAAAAGCAAAAAAGAATAATGTTCAAGTAGAAATCCTCAATGCTAATGAAAGCAATAAATATTTGCTTGAAGGTCTTGGACTAGACAAGCTTTTTAGTTTTGCGGATAAAGATACCTGCAATATATGTGATGAAGCAATTAGCTCCGATGTTGATACGTCCACCAGTCTACTAACTAAAGCCGAAACTGTTGTAGATGCTCACAAAACCCTGACTCGTATAGACAAAGAAAATATCCCGAAATTCGAAAAAGTAATAGAGTTTGCCCAGGAAGATGTAGACAAACTCAAAGATAAAAATAAATAAATGCGCTATGTGTTAGAAGACACACATTTTTTATCCCCGGATTATTGCTAATATTTCATCGCGCTTGCTTTCCATCTGGGACTGCTCGTCAGCTTCGACAATTAAACGCAGTAATGGTTCAGTATTCGAAGAACGGACATTGAACCACCAGCTTTTATATTCAACACTTAAGCCGTCTAATTCAAATTGCTTGCCGTCAGCATATTTTTCCTGTAATTCAGCTAAAACGTTTTCCGGATCAGCAACTTTTGAATTAATTTCACCACTAAAAGCATATTTGCGCAAAGGAGCTACTAATTCACTGCTGGTTTTTCCGCTTTTGCAGATAAGATTAGCGAATTTAACAAAGGCTAAACCCTGAGATTCAGCAGTATAGTTTTCTTTGAAATAATAATGACCGGAAAGTTCTCCTGCAAAAACCGCGTCATGTTCACGCATCTGCGCTTTGATAAAGGCGTGCCCAACACGCGACATAATCGCCGTGCCGCCGTTTGCTTCAATACATTCTTTAACTGATCGACTACTGCGCAAATCATAAAGAATTGTCGCCGGACCATCAGTTAAAATATCCTGCGCTATCAAGGCGGTAAATAGATCCATTGGGATAATTTCACCTTTATCGTCGATGAAACCGCAACGGTCAGCGTCTCCATCAAATGCCGCTCCGAAATCCGCTCCCACTTCTTTAACTTTTGCCCGGATAGCATCCAGAGTGTCTAGTTTTAAAGGGTTGGCTTCGTGATTCGGGAAAGTTCCGTCGAGTTCTTTGTACATTGGAATAACTTCAAAATACTTTTCGATTCCGGCACTCTCAAAAGAGCCCATGGAATTAGCGTAATCAATAACAACTTTTAATTTACGGTCAACTTTGATATGGCTTTGTAAAAATTCAGCGTATTCCGGCGCGATGTCATAATCAGTGATAGTTCCAGTTTTGTCGCACTTGCTCCAGGACTCCTGCTCAACAATGTGTTCAATATCCATGATGCCGGTAGCTCCGCTGATTGGAACCGCGTTTGCCATGCACAATTTAAAACCATTCCAGCCAGCCGGATTATGTGAGGCGGTAATAATAATACTACCGTCAGCAGCTAAGGTTCCATTAGCAAAATAAGACATAGGGGTTGAACACATTCCAAGGTTGACGACGTCCGCGCCCTGTTCAGTCATTCCTTTAGCTATAGCCGCGAATATTGGAACCGAATCCGGGCGCATATCATGTCCGACAACAACTTTTTTAGCTCCAGTAAATTCTATAAAAGCGCGACCAATTTTCTCCGCGATTTCTTCGTTTAGTTGTTCGGGGTAAATTCCGCGAATATCGTATGCTTTAAAAATGCCAGCCATTTGCTTCTCCTTGAAAATTATAGTTTATAATAAGTTTAAATAATACATCCGACAAGAACAAAATACAAGCAAAAGAAAATTAGAAAAAAGTTAAAAACATCAATGTTTATACTTTTTCGATGATTCCGCCGCCGAGCAAATATTCGTCATTATAGAATACCACGGCTTGCCCTGTGGTGACAGCACGGCTGGGAGCGTCCAGAGTAACTTTTAATCCATCACCCAAAGATTCAATTGTGCCGCCGCCGGGTTTACTGCGGTAACGCACCTGTATTTGACAATGATGCGGCAGTTCCGGCGGAGTGCCGCATTGCCAGTTCACATTGCTGACTTCAAAAGACTGCGACATTAATTCTTCGTTATCCGTTACTAAATTGATTTCGCCGCTTTCAGGGTCGATTGACTGGACATAGCCGGGTTTGCCCAAAGCCACGCCTAAACCTTTGCGTTGTCCGATTGTATATTGATGCAGTCCGGCGTGTTTGCCGACTACTTTGTCTTTGTAAACAAAATCTCCTTCGCGGGCGTCTCCATCAAATAAACGGCGCAAAGTTTCCGGGAAAGCCTCACCAGCAACACTGAAACAAGCGTCCTGACTATCTTTTTTCTCTGAGTTTTTCAAACCCAGCTCACGGGCTAAGGCGCGCACATTTGTTTTTTCCATTTGTCCGATAGGGAACTGTATTTTTGCAAGTTGTTTTTGACTTAGGCGGTAAAGGAAATAGCTTTGGTCTTTAAGCGGATCGCTGCCGCGTTTCAATTTATAGATGCCATTGTCATTAATGATTTGCGCATAATGTCCGGTAACGATTCCTTCCGCGCTGATTTCCTCGGCGAAATCCAAAAGCTTCCCGAATTTAATAAAAAAGTTGCAGTATGTGCAGGGATTCGGGGTGCGCCCCTGACAATATTCCTGCCATGCCGGCTGCAAAACCAAATCTTCAAAATCAAGATAAAGATCAAGGTAATGATGTTCAATACCAAGCTTTTTCACTAATTCCGCCAGAGTCTCTTCATCATTCTCAGATGTGCATGTCTGAAATTTAGCAAAAGCCGGGTCGGGATGTTTCAAGCGCAAAGTCGCGCCTATGACCTCATAACCTTCTTTTTGGCACACCGCCGCCGCGACCGAAGAATCAACTCCGCCACTCATCGCCACTAATATTTTCTTTTTTGCCATTTTATTTATTTCCCTGAATTTCAACATTATCTACCGCGATTACTTCACTTCAATATGCCTGTCATTCATGAAAAATGCAAGCAATTTTATCGTTTAAAACAGCATATAACAGTCTTTAAATCTGTCTGTTTTGAGAGCTGAAAGCCTGAAAATCCAGCGACCGAAGACAAATTTTGTCGATGCCGTTGGGTTACTTGAAAATGTTATTGTGAAATAGAATCCAGCAGTTAAAGTTGACTGTATAAAAAAATCTCAACTATCGAATTTCACTTGGAGTGCGCAAGCCCTCTTGCGCTTTGTGTTTTTTTGCGAAAAATTATATCATTCCCCGTCGCATTGAAAAGCGGCACGGGAGTGCCGCAGTCCAAAGAGCCTGCGGCTCAGGGTTGCTTGCTAAATCAATTTTAACATCCCTTATCTTAGCATCTTAATAGGGTCGTGCGAAATGCACAGTAGTATGCGTTCTCCGAACGCATTGAACAAAGC
>JAHOYW010000325.1 GCA_019038735.1 Victivallales bacterium
TACATCGGCTCTGTTGACGTATTATACAGCTTTGCCGGTATGGTTTCAGATTCACGTAAACTCTTGTCGTACGGTTCACGTTTTGAAATGTTCCGCCGTGTACTGGCAGATGTTTTGGGAGAAATGGCTGAGATGGAACAGGCTCCGCTTGAATTATTGATACAATTAGCAATTGAAATGTCCTATGCCGGACCAAAGAAATTTTTCAATCTCTAGGGAGAAACTTATGTCTAAAGAAATTACCAGTGAAGAAATTCAGAATATTTTGGAACAAATGGGTGAAAAAGCCTTGACCGCTTCTCGCGCGCTCGCGCTTTTGAGTCCTGATGACAAAAATAAATGCCTACTGCAAATGGCTGACGCGATTGAGGATTCCGCGAAGGAAATCAAAACCGCCAACAAAAAAGATTTAAAAGCGGGTAAAGCTAAAGGACTTTCAAATGCGATGCTTGACCGTCTTGAATTGACTGACGAACGCATTGAAGCTATGGCTGAAGGTTTGCGAACGGTTGCTTCTCTAGATGATCCGGTTGGCAAAAAGCTTTCTTCCATAGTTCGTCCGAACGGAATCAAAATTGATAAAGTTTCAGTTCCAATCGGGGTTATCGGGATTATTTTTGAATCCCGTCCTAATGTAACTGTTGATGCCGCCGGGCTTTGTTTGAAAGCTGGCAACGCTGTTATTCTCCGCGGCGGTTCGGAGGCTATTAATTCTAATTTGGTTTTGGCGCATTGTCTGAATCGTGCTGGAGTTATTGCCGGATTGCCGGACGGAGCGGTACAGTTGATCCCGGTAGTTGATCGTCGCGCTGTAGGCGTGATGGTAAAAATGGATCAATATATTGACTTGATTATTCCACGCGGTGGCGAAGGGCTGATTCGTGCGGTAGTCGAACAATCAACTATTCCAGTAATTAAACATTACAAAGGCGTATGTCATCTTTATGTTGATGCTGACGCTGATATTGACATGGCTGTGAAGATTACAGAAAACGGCAAATGTCAGCGTCCCGGAGTCTGCAATGCTCTTGAGACATTGCTTGTCAGTGAAGCAATCGCTGATAAATTCATCCCACCCTTTGTAACGAGCATGTGCAAGAACAAGGTGGAACTGCGTGGTGATGATGCCTTTTGTAAATTAGTGCCGACCGCGAAATTTGCTAGCGAAGAAGATTTTTATACCGAATATATTGATTTGATTTTTTCCGTCAAAATCGTTCCTGACCTGTCGGCGGCAATTGAGCATATCAATCATTACGGTTCACATCACAGCGACGCGATAATTACTGACAATCCAAAAAATGCGGAGAATTTTCTCCGTGGTGTCGATTCATCAACAGTTTATCATAATGCCTCAACGCGTTTTACCGATGGATTTGAATTCGGAATGGGAGCGGAAATCGGTATCAGTACCGATAAACTGCACGCCCGCGGACCAATGGGATTAGTAGAATTAACTAGCTACAAATACATAGTTTACGGAACCGGACAAGTCAGAGAATAATTGAAATTATAAAGAAACCACATTGTGGTTTTTAAAAATTATAAAGAATTAAAGGAATATTATGAGTAAACGAACAATTGCGGTTTATATATTTTTGGCTAGTGTTGCTTTGTTTTTAGCAGGGCTGCAGAATGTGGAGTTTGTCAGGATTAATTGTCGCTTTGGATTATTTGTGCATGAAATGGCAGAGGGAAGCATTGGTCCATTTCCATTATTATATGGTGAAGCATATTGTGATTATCCGTCTGTTCATACTTATTTAATGTATCTGGCATCGCTTCTAGGCGGTGTAACGATGTTGACTGCAACTTTGCCCAGCGCACTCGCGGCAGGTGGAGTTATGAGTCTGACGTATCTGATCGGCGCACGCATGTCTAATAAATTTGGCTTATTCGCAGTTATCCTGCTGGCGGCAAGTTACGAGTTCTTAGAAATTGCCCGTGCTCCATCGCCGGATATGTTTGTTGCTTTCGTGACAATATTCTCTTTTTACTTGATGTACACGGCTGAACGCGATAAAAAGGCTATACGCTTATTTATTCTGCCCTTATTGTTTGTTTTTGGTTTCGCAATGCGCGGACCAATCGGAGCAGTAATCCCTATAGGTGTGGTTTGTGGATATTATCTCTCGCAGCGACGTTGGAAAACTGCTGTTGCAGGCGGTGTTCTGGGCGCATTAGTATTAGCGTGCTGCTTGATGCTTTTTATAATAATTATTTATAAAGAGGGAGGAAAAGAGTTAGTTAAGTCATTTCAGAATGCGCAAGTCGGCAATCGCATGAGTAGCGGCAAGCCAGTATGGTTTTACTTCACTAACGCGATGGGATCTTATTCTTTAACTTATCCGCTGTGTTTTTTAGTAGTGGGAACTTACGCCTGGATTAAGAGAAAAAAGTATTTTGCCAAAGTCCCCGTGGATAGTTATGCCGCATTGCGTCAAGGTCTTACTGCCTGGTTTTTTGTGATTGTTTTGGGAATGAGTATTCCCGGCACCAAACATTTACGTTATGTAGTTTCGGCATTACCGGCGGCGGCCTTGCTGGCGGCATTTATATTTGTAAATCCTGATAAACTAGCGATATTCAAAAAGGTACGTGCTATTTTTCTAAAAATTTGTACTTTTGTACCGTTTACAGCTTTAGCTATTGTCATAGCTGGAGCCATAGTGCTCAATAGTTTGGATATTAAAATTCCAGTACCTATGTTTTTACCAGCGATAATGTTTCTAGTTTTAGGCTTTGCCTTAATTGGCGGAACGCGTAAGATAAAAGACGCGGACAGGATAATGTTTGTCGTAGCTTTGACCGCAATGAGCTTTTTTGTTATAAAAATAATGTTGATTGAACCGCTTGAGACCTATAGTGAATCATCATATAAATTAGTCAAGCAAATAGAAGATTTACGTCCAGCCGGTACTAAGTTGACTTTTTGCGGGATTGACCGTGATGGCGAGGCTTTAAAGTACCTTGTCAACCTTAAACCACGCAGTAAGTATTATGTTCCAAACTTTATTGCCTTAGATAATAATGAAGAATTATTGAATTTTGAGCCTGGAACTCTAGTGATTTTCAAATCCAGTAAAACAAAATTTATCAAGCCGGAAGTTAAAGAACGGCTTAAAGAAGTAGCCAAAGGCGATCTTGGACATAGAGAATGTACTGTCTATAAATTAGATCCCAAATGATGCAAAGTTTATGTAAACATTTGTAAACTTATATTTAATAAGCTTTTTTGAATAAACTTGCTTATATTTTCTTGTTATGACTTGAAAAAATACTTTTTTCTTATACTTTAGGCAGTTTGATATACTAAAAACGACAAGCCCTTAAGGAGGCAATAATGTCAAAAGAATACAATGTAGCTATAGCCGGCGCAACTGGTGCGGTCGGAATTGAGATGATTAAAACTCTGGAACAACGTAATTTTCCAGTGAAAAACCTGCGTCTTCTGGCCTCTGCACGTTCTGTGGGTAAAAAACTCACATATAAAGGCAGCGAAATAGCGGTCGAAGAATTAACTGAAAATTCATTTAAAGATATTGATATTGCATTATTCAGTGCCGGTGGAGATATTTCTAAAAAATTCCGCAACGCGGTAGTTGAATCAGGCGCGGTAATGATTGATAACTCCAGTGCTTTCCGCATGGATGATGATGTGCCATTGGTTGTACCTGAAGTCAATCCGGAAGATGTACAGAAACATAATGGCGTTATCGCAAACCCTAACTGCTCTACAATCATCATGTTGGTAGCAGTAGCTCCTTTGCATCGTGCCAAAGGTCTCAAACGTCTTATTGCCGCGACTTATCAGGCAACCAGCGGGGCAGGGGCTCAGGGTATGGATGAATTGGATATACAAACTCGTCAAATTCTTGCTAATGAAAATATTGAACCAAAAGCTTTCGCGCATCGCATTGCTTTCAATCTGATTCCTCATATTGATTCATTTTACGATAATGGTTATACTAAAGAAGAATTAAAAATGCTTTTTGAAAGCCGTAAAATGCTGCATCTGCCGGAGCTTATGGTTTCCTGCACATGTGTCCGTGTACCGGTAATGCGTGCTCATTCAGAAGCGTTAAACCTGGAATTTGACCAAGACATCACACCAGATGAAGCTCGTGAAATTCTTGTTAATTCTCCAGGTGTTACAGTAATTGATGATCCTGATAACAATGTTTATCCAATGCCGGTTGACGCGACTAATCAAGATAATATTTTGGTAGGACGTATTCGTCAGGATATTTCCCGTAATGACAAACGCGGTCTAGATATTTTTGTAGCAGGCGATCAAGTTCTGAAAGGCGCGGCTCTTAACGCTGTACAGATAGCGGAATTGCTCTAAGAAAGTAGTCGTGAGAGCAGCCTGCTCCACGACAAATATCCTTGACAGTTATAGAATTTCAGAACACGCTTAAAGTATTCCTGTCCCGGTTCAAGGCTGAACCTGGGACTACTTTACTACAGAAAAGAACTCACCGCGCTTGTTTGTCTCTGATTTGATTGTTTTCGCTTCAAGTAAAACAGTCAGGCGTTCTTTGATTTGTTTTTCGGACACTCCGAAAGTTTCGCTCATATCTGAAATAGTTGAGGGGCGTCGGGTGATTAGATCTATTATTAATTTATCTATTTCAGCGGACTTTAATTGTTTTTGCAGTGCCGGGCTTTTGTATTTGAATGGACCGACTGCCTCTACTGGAATTACGGGTTCTAAGGCTCGGACGAAACGCATTGTGTTTTCGCCGGATGATGGACTTATCCAGTCAACGCTCCCGGGACGGTCAAGCGTATTTAGCTGTACTTTATCCGGCATAGCCTGTTTGATTATTTCCGTGAAGCGACTTATTGATTCATCTGAATCATTTTTGCCGGGAACGATAAAGAGTTCGAGCCATATTTCGGCTTTTGATTTTTGACAATAGTCAATTAAAGCATTGAGATAAATTGTGAAGTTTAATTCAGGGGATGGGCGGTTGATGATTTTGAATTCGTCCTCACTGGATGCGTCAAGCGATGGAATGCACAAATCTATATCAGCTATTTCCGCCAAAAGTTCCGGGTCGCTGAATAAAGTAGCATTAGTCAATAAACAAATTTTGTATTGTGGATAATTGTTTTTGACGAAACTTATGACACGCCCTATACCTGAATTCAAGGTCGGCTCTCCGGCTCCGGAAAAAGTCAAATAATCAATTTGAGGATTAGTTGAAAGCAATTTGTCCAATTGTTTGATAACTTCATCACTTGGAATATATTCCCGGCGTTTCAAGGTCAAATCAGTAGTAGCGCCGGACTCACAATAGACACAGTTTATCGAACATGTTTTGAATGGTACAAGGTCAACACCCAGCGAGATTCCCAAACGTCTCGAAGCGACTGGACCGAATAAATATTTTTCGCTATTTTTCATTTTTTTCTTTTTATTCGATGTTGAACGTTCGATGTTCATTTAAATTTTGCCCTTGCCCTAGTTTGTATGCCTGCTGGTAATATTCTAA
>JAHOYW010000079.1 GCA_019038735.1 Victivallales bacterium
CTTGAGTACAAATAAACAAACTGACTTCCTCGTCTTCACGGGGGAGTTTATCAAAAGTACTCATCGGAATAAACACCTGATAACCAACGCCATGTACATCAATTACACACTGAGTAAAATTCACATCCGCCAGTTTTCCACTTAGTCTAGCAATCATTTTTTCTATTCCTTAATTTGACAGTTTTATTTCCATAGAAATATCTGAAGCTTTAACCGAATGTGTCAAAGCTCCGACAGAAACAAAATCCACACCGATTTTACCGATACTCGGCAGGCGTTCAATAGTGATTCCGCCGCTCGCTTCCAGTTTACAGCGACCTGCATTGATTTTAACAGCTTCGCTCATTTGTTCGTTAGTCATATTATCAAGCAAAATATAATCTGCTTTCGCGTCAATCGCTTCCGCTACTTCCGCAAGTGTGTCAGCTTCAACCTCTACTTCCAGAGAAGGAAACATCTCACGAGCACGCTCAACCGAACGAACAATTCCTTTTTCACCTTCGAGTCCGGCGAGTTCGCGATGATTATCTTTGATCATAACCCGGTCATAAAGCCCGATACGGTGGTTGCTCGCGCCACCAATCTCTACAGCATATTTTTCCAAATTGCGCCATCCCGGGGTGGTTTTGCGAGTATCAAGAACTTTTGTTTTAGAGTCTTTCAAAGCATCGGCATATTTTTTTGAGCTCGTAGCAACACAACAGAGACGCTGCAGAAAATTCAACGCGGTACGTTCAGCGGTCAACAAATCCTGTGCGCGACCGGAAACTTCAGCCATGGCAGTGAAGGCTTTGCAAAAGTCTCCCTCTCCTACCAGAGGAGTCCATTTTACATCAGGACAAACTTTCTTAAAAACATGTTCCACAACTGGCAAGCCAGCACAAACCAAATCTTCTTTGCAACGCAGTACAGCTACTGCCATCGTATTTTTAGGAATCACAGATTTGCTGGTAGTATCACCAATATCACCCAAATCTTCCGTCAACGCCAAGTCAATCAAAACATTAATCCGTTCCAAATCTATATTACTAATTTTCATATTATAACCTTTTTTTACCACAAAACACACAAAGAACACGAAAATTTCACTTCGGGGTTTTGTTTATTATTATTTTAAATATCCTTCTCAATACTCTTGGGTTTTCCATTTTTCAAAATATTTATTGTATTTTGACTTGTTACTATAGGTTTTCCTGTTTGTTTTTCAATTTCTAACCGTGCTTGTTTCGCTGCATTTCCACCTTTCCGCGCAACATCTTTGTTTTCATCTAAACCTTTCGGTTTTTTCTCTTTTGAAATTTCTGTTGTAGATGCTTCTGCCAACATATTCAAAACTAACTCCAAATTACTCATATTATCTCGTAAATTTTCTTTCTTTAAATCTTTTAGTTTTTTATAATTTTTTACACTTTTACCAGACCAGGCTTTAGTGATTTCATTTGTCAAAATCGCATACTCTAATCCTTCTTTCATTCCACGCCCCTGCCACTCATCGGTTAGTTCTTTTCTAACCTCAATAGATTTTAACCGCTGATTTATCCACTCTTTTGAATATCCTTTTTTTAGATAAGTTCCCATCGCGCGGTCAAAAGCTAATTCTGGATCTTCAGTTTCTTCTATTCGCTCATAACCAACCTTGGCTAACCATTGCTTAAATGGTTCTGCTTTTGGCGATGAAATAGATTGAATTAAACGCAAAAGTTGTTCCGTATCAGCCACATCTGTCTTTCGCATCTTACCATCTGCGGCAAGCATTTTCAACTGTCCCATATTTTGGGACAGTTCACTTCCTTCGGCTTCAAGTTTACCTTTAAGTGCATTCCAATATTTTCTAGGTCTTGCGCTTTCTGTCAAAACAGCAATAACATCAATAATTGAGAAATACCATTTCCCTTGTTCTTCATCCCAATGAGTTCGAATACAACTTTCTTGAAATAACTGTATTTTATTTTCTTGTTTCATTATTTCCTTATCTTTTTTTACCATGACTTTGCTTGCAATGAGGCTGAGCAAAACGAAAGCCAAATACACGAAATTTTTAAGTCGGGGTTTTATTTATTATTCAAGCTCTTTCATTGTATTGTAATCAATTAATACTTTCATCTGTATTACAGCAATCTCATTTAATTTTGTTAATCTTTCGCTTTGAGATATTTTTTGACGGATAAATTCCGCGTTTAAACTTTCAAGATTCGCAAGGCATACCAGTTGTCTGACATCTGCATAATCTCTGATATTTCCGTCTTTATCAGAATTTTCAATACGCCATTGTTGAGAGGTTTTTCCAAACAATGCCATATTTAATATATCCGCTTCATTCGCGTAAACTATATTTGATTGAAGAGCTGTTATTTGTCCTGGAATTAAATGAAGTTTTATCGCGTCTGTATGGATTTTATAATTCATCTTTGTCAAAGTTCTTTTTACATCCCACTCTAAATTTTTTCTTTCATTTTCTTCTGTCTTCAAACGCTGAAATTCTTTAATTAAATATAATTTAAATTCAGCTGAAATCCAAGTTGCAAATTCAAAGGCAATATCTTTATGGGCATAAGTTCCTCCATATCGTCCTGGCTTAGAAACAATACCTATCGCTTTCGTATTCTCAATCCATTTTTTGCTTGATAAAATGAAACCATTTGAACCTGATTCATTTTTAATGTTACTGAATTCCGTAACATTAAAATTTGGATTATGTATTTTTTCCCATAATCCCATGAATTCTATGCAGTATCTAGTGCTTAACCAATGTGAAATAACTAAACCGGTAGACTCTTGATTCTTATATTTAGCAATATCCGTCAAAGAAATAAAATCACCTTTATTGTAAGTGAATATCCCTACGCTTATATCTTTTATTACAAGTCCTTGTTTTTTCGTCATTTTCCACCCACTCTTTAACACTAATTTTATAACTATTTAATCCAGTTTGACACAACTGTATTTTATTTTCACTCATACTCATATCCTTCTTTCTTAAAATGATGCCATTCTTGAAATATTTTTTATTTCTGAAGCTTCGCCTGTCTTGGGATCGTAACTCACTACTACCGCGTCAAGACGGATACCGTTTTCGATTACCGCGAAACGCCTCGGAAGACCGTAACGGAATCTAGTGATTACCGCATCAAGGTCTCGTCCCAGAACTGAACGCTCGGCGCCGGTCATTCCGACATCTGTTATGTAAGCTGTGCCGCCGGGCAAAATCTTCGCGTCAGCAGTTTGTACATGGCTGTGCGTACCTAATACCGCGGTAACTTTTCCCTCTAAAAAATAGCCCATAGCTATTTTTTCACTAGTTGCTTCCGCATGAAAATCAACTAAAATACACTTTACTGCCGGTGGAATTTCCTTAAGGATATTTTCCACGGTCTCAAAAGGACAATAGGCGCTTTCTTTCATAAAAACTTTACCCTGCAAATTTATCACGGCAATATCCCCGCAAGCCGGATTGCGAAAAACCTTCCAACCGGCACCAGGTTGCGAGCTGCTTAAGTTTGCCGGACGTAAAACATTCTTGAATTGAGTTATTTCATGTTCAAAAGTTTTCTGATCCCATACATGATCGCCAGTTGTAATAACATTCACGTCATTAATAATATCTTTGATACATTTAGCATTGAGCCCCGCGCCGGAAGCCATATTCTCGCCGTTCACAACACAAAACTGGCAATTAAATTCCTGCCGCAGTTCCGGCACCAGATGTTTAACTGCCTTGCGTCCGCCCTTGCCGACAATATCGCCTACAAAAAGTAAATTCATCAAAACCTCTATTTTTTATCGCTGTTTTATAATAACATAAAGTAAAGGCATTTTACTATTTATCAATAGAACTAAGCGCAAAAGTCTAAGACAAGTATATGTTTTCTATAAAATTAAGTTTGAAAAGGATAAAAATACTACTATAGTTTATAGTAAACTAAAACATTTTAGTAAAATCTTAAGTTCTAATAATGACTGATGCAATGACAACAAAACTTACAGACACACAAGTCATCTCCGAGCATAGAGATGCTCGAGTATTATTAGCTATCCGCGATGAAGAAATACGCAAAGATCTCAAAAAATCATTCGTAAAAAAAGATTTTGAGGTTAATGATGTTCAAAATGTTTGGGAAGTCTTTGAAGCATTAATAGATTATACTTTTGATCTTCTCATTACAGATTCTAATATCCCCGGCACTACTTGTGAGGAATTGGTAAAATATTGCACAAAACGCCATCCGGCAATGCAAATTATAGTTATCGCGCATGATTCTAATATATCTGAAGCTGTAGCGATAACAAAATTGGGAGCTTTTAATTACCTTGATGCGCCTGTGGACACAAAAACAATAATATCTCAAGCCCGCACAGCCTTAATAGAAAAGAAAGATAAATTAATAAAAAATTTAATACCCAACATGGCTATCAATAAAAATATTTTCAAATTTCTGCCCAATCTGGATGTAATCAAAAAACTTGGTACCGGCTCTACAGGAATTGTTTTTCAGGTCAAAAAGAACAATGCAAATTACGCTTTAAAGATACTGCGTTCAGATTTAGCGCCGGAAATGAACCAACTCCAGCGTGGCGGACGATTTCTTAGTGAAGCAAAGATTCTTTCAAATATCAAGCATTCTAATATTGTTGAAATTTATGATTATGGTTTTTCTGACAACTACATGCCTTATATTTTAATGGAATTTATCAATGGGAAACCTTTGACCAAAATAATAAAAAAGAATTCTATTAATCTTAAAGAACGTCTTAAAATATTCGTACAGATCTGCAAAGCCATACAGTTTATACACAAAAACAAAGTTCTTCACCGTGATATTAAACCGGGAAATATTATGATTTCCGACGATTTGACTGTCAAACTCACCGATTTTGGACTGGCTCATATCATTGATATGCATAATCCAATAAGTGAAATCAAAATTTCAGGTTCTCCGGCATATATGTCTCCTGAAGCATTTAGTGAAACTGATACTATTGACCACCATTCGGATATATTCAGTCTGGGAATTCTAGGATATGAATTGTTTACCGGAGAGAAACCATTTTTTGGTAATAATATACCTGAAATGCGTCATTCAATATGCAACATAAAACCAATTGCGCCAAGCAAGATATGTCCTAGTATTAATATAGAAATAGAACATATACTCCATGAAATGCTTGCAAAAAAACCTAAAAACCGCTTTAACAATTTGAAAAAGATTATCACTTCGGCAGAAAATCTAGTGTCCACGGTTAGTCCAAAAAAATACAAAAAGCCAAAAGGCTTCTTTGGTATTTTCAAGAGAAAAAGCAATAACTGGGCATAATCCATAAAAAAAAATGGACGCCTCAAAGAGCCATCCATGTTTTATCTAGTTAATACTACTAACTATTTTGCGTATTGAACTGATCTTGTTTCGCGAATAATCGCTATTTTGATTTGACCCGGATAGTTCATTTCCTTCTCGATGCGCTCACATATATCC
>JAHOYW010000208.1 GCA_019038735.1 Victivallales bacterium
ATACCGACACGGGGCTATCCATATCCATAAGGTATTCCTTATAGACCGGCACTAAATATCCTTCCTGAGTTAATTTTTCAAACTCTTTAAAATCTGGTTTTTGCATTTTATTCTCTCTTTATTCACATATATTATTGTATATTTTGTATCAAAAAAAAAGCGAACCGAACTTTTCAGGTTCGATCCGCGATAATAAAACTTATCTAAACAGCACAAGCTGTACTACGGACGAACTCGCCAGCAGCACCAAAGCCAAAGTTTACTGTTCATATCTAATGTCATTTCTAAATCCATTTTGTTAACTTCTATAAAAAGAACGCCAAAAACCTAATTTGTCAAGCACAAAAAGAATTTTTATTACTTTTTTGTTATTACTCTTGACAAAATCATAAGTGTATGGTATTATCATAAATAATCATAACGTTATGATAAGGATTTTATTTATGCGTGTTACTCTAAAAGAAATAGCTAGCGCAACCGGGATGTCTGTTCCGGCGGTTAGCCATATTTTAAATCGCCGCGGGAACTATTCGCCTAAAACTTGTAAGAAAGTAATTTCAATGGCTCAACAAATGGGCTATCGTCCTAATTCCACTGCCCGGGCGATGCGCAGCGGCAAAACTCAGCAAATTGGCGTAATAATACTTAATAGTGAAAGCCAAAAACATAAGTATCATTATATGGCGACTTATGAATTCATCTTGGGAATTAATGAATATCTTGCCAAAAAAAATTATATTCTATCATTGATCCACCTCAATAAAGTCGAAAAACTCGAAGAAAACTCTCGTGTATTCAGCGAAAATGTTCTTGATGGAATGATAGTCATTGACTCCATTCCAAAAGATACTTGTAAAAAAATTCAAGATCAAGTAAAAAATCTTGTATGGCTGGAAACTAATGTCTGGGAAAAGCATTGCTGCATCCGCCGCGATGAATTTAAAGTCGGATACCAATCAGCCAGTCATTTAATAAATAAAGGATACCGCGAACTGCTATGGTGCGGCGGACTTGAATTGGAAAACATCGAACCGCATTTCAGTATCGAACAGCGTTACGCCGGCGTCAAACAAGCTGCACAAGAAGCAGGCATACCCTTGAAAAATTTGAGTATTAACTGGAGTCTCTGGCGGCGTGAACTCAAGAAATGGCCTGAAATTTTCGAAATGGAACTTCTCAAAATAAAACAACAACTCACAAATGGAATTGGCTGTATCGTTTATAATGCTGATGTATTGTTCTGGCTGAAAGACGGAGCCACTCGTTTTGAACGTTATGCGGGACGTGATTTCGGAGTCATCTGTTGTGATGAAACCGCGATGCTCCGGGAATGGTATCCCGATGCCGCCAGAATAGGCTTTGACCGCTATAAATTCGGACAGAAAGCTGCTGAAATGCTAATACAGTCACTCGAAGATAAAACATATAAACCAGAATCTCTTCTGCTTGAACCAAGTGTTTTAGTAGAAGGAAAAACAATTTAATAATGTAGCTTAAGCGTCTCGCTTGAGTATATTCACAAGCGAGACGCTTGTGCTACATTCAAAATAAAAAAACAATTCAAAAAAAGGTAAATTATTATGAGTACATTTTTCCCGGAAGTAAAAGAAGCAATCCGTTACGAAGGCGCAGACTCAAAAAATCCACTGGCTTTCAAATATTATGATGCTGACCGTATTGTCGGCGGCAAAACAATGAAAGAGCAGTTGAACTTTTCTCTCGCCTACTGGCACACGTTGAAAGGTAGCGGCGCGGATATTTTTGGAGCCGGGACTTATAAGCGCCCTTGGTTGCAAAAGAGTGACCCGCTAAAAAACGCGGAAGATACTGTCTATGCCGCATTTGAATTCCTGTCTAAAATGGGAATCCCGTATTACTGTTTTCATGACCGCGATATCGCGCCTGAAGGCGAAACTTTCGCTGAATCATGCAGAAACCTTGAACACATTGTCGCTATCGCAAAAAAATTACAAGGTGAAACCGGAAGCAAACTTTTATGGGGTACTGCTAATTTATTCAGCCATCCGCGCTACACCCACGGCGGCGGAACTAATCCGGACGCAATGACTTTTGCCTGGGCATGTGCTCAAGTTAAAAACGCAATGGACGCGACGCTTACCCTAGGTGGTGAAAACTATGTATTCTGGGGCGGACGTGAAGGATATGAAACATTATTAAATACAAATTATGTCCAAGAACAGGACCAACTGGCGCGTTTTCTGCACATGGCGGTTGACTATAAGAAAAAAATCGGTTTCAAGGGCATGTTCCTCCTCGAACCAAAGCCGCATGAACCAAGCGCGCACCAATATGATTTTGATTCGGCAACCGTCCTCGGATTCCTCAGAAAATATGATTTAATGGATTACTTCTGCCTGAACATTGAAGCTAATCACGCGACTTTGGCGGGACATACCTTCGAACATGAACTGACCGTGGCTGCCGCGGACGGAAAACTCGGAAGCGTGGACGCCAATATCGGCAATCCGCAATTAGGCTGGGATACTGACCAGTTCCCGACCAATCTATATGATGCTATAAAAGCAATGATGGTTATTCTCAAAAACGGCGGTCTTGGCAAGGGCGGACTCAATTTTGACGCTAAACCACGTCGCGGCTCAACTGACACTATGGATCTTTTCTATGCGCATATCGGCGCAATGGATACTTTCGCCCGTGGTCTGCTGATTGCTGACAAAATCATCAGCGACGGCGAACTTGATACTTTCGTAAAAGAACGCTATAATAGCTTTGACAGCGGCTTTGGCGCTGATATAATGAAAGCTAAAAGTTCGTTTGATATACTCGAAAAGATTGTTCTCGAAAATGGCGAGCCTAAAATGAAAAGCGGTCGTCAGGAAATGTTGGAAAATATTATTAATCAATATATTAAATAAGGTGTATCAATGAATTTATTTCTTGGTTTTGACAGCAGTACTCAGGGACTGAAAGCGGAAATAATCGACATTGACGCTGGAACTATTGTTGCCAGCGCAAATGTTAATTTCGGCAAAAATCTGCCGGAATATAATTGTCCAAACGGACATTTGAAAAATTCAAATCCTCAGATAAAACACGCCGACCCATTAATGTGGGCGGCGGCTTTAGATTTGGTGCTTAGCCGTTTGCAGAAACAAAATGCTCCGCTGGATAAAGTCGCCGGCATCAGCGGTTCAGGTCAGCAACATGGTTCGGTTTACCTCAATAATAACTTCACTCAAATTATTGCAGAACTTAATCCTCAAGATAATTTATCGGATCAATTAGCTCTTGCTTTATCCCGCAAGACTTCTCCAATATGGATGGACAGCGCGACTTCGGAAGAGTGTCGCGAACTACAGGAAGAGTTTGGCGAGCGACTCCAGCAGGACACCGGGTCTCCGGCGATTGAACGTTTTACCGGACCGCAAATCCGTAAGTTTATGAAAGAGGATAATGCCGCCTATTCAAAAACTGAATATATTCATCTGGTAAGTTCTTTCATGGCATCAATTCTAAGCGGAAAAAATGCCCCGATTGATTTCGGTGATGGTGCCGGAATGAATTTACTGAACCTGAAAAGCTTGCAATGGGACGAAAAAATCACGGAATTTACAGCTCCCGGCCTACTAGATAAACTGCCACTGGTGGCAAGTTCTGATACAATCGCCGGAGAATTGAGCGGATATTACAGTAAATACGGACTCAAGACCGGCATCCCGGTAATTGTCTGGTCGGGCGATAATCCCAACAGTTTAATCGGCACAGGCGCGGCGGAACCGGGAGTAGCGGTTATTAGTTTAGGCACCAGCGACACCTTTTTCGCGGCAATGCGGGATTTCAAGACTGATCCACATGGCTATGGGCATGTTTTTGGTAACCCTGCTGGCGGATTTATGAGCTTGATATGTTTTTCCAACGGCTCACTGGCGCGTGAAGAAATAAAAAAAGATTGCGCTGTTGCATGGGAATATTTTGATTCTCTGCCTGAAAACAAAACAGTTCCCGGCAATGACGGCAATCTAATGCTGCCCTATTTTTCCACGGAAAGCACACCAGTAGTTCTCAATCCAGAAGTGAAATATAACTTTTGTGCTGACAAAGCAGATTCTGAAACAAAAATCCGTTGTATTCTCGAATCTCAAGCACTAAGCATGAGACTGCACTCAAGCTGGATGGGCGAAACTTTCACCCGTATCCGCATTACTGGCGGCGCATCGAACTGCGCACCATTTTTACAGATTTTAGCAGACGTATTCCAAGCCCAAATAGAAAAAATTGCGATCACGGATTCAGCTGGTCTAGGCGCGGCTCTTCGTGTGGCGAACGCAGTCGCCAAAGTTCCGTTCCATAAATTATTTGAGCAATTCACCGCGGCTAAAGAAATAATCCTGCCGAACCCGGACAATGCAAAAATATATAATGACGCTCTGAAAGAATACGAAAAGTTAGAAAAGTAATGACTTGAGTTTGTAGCACAAACACGGCTAGGGACAGCCGTGGCTACATTTAAAAATCAAGAAAGATGTAGCCGCCTCTGTCTCTAGAGGCGCAATATGAGAAAGATAGACTTTTAGTAATAACTATCTTTTAGATTGCAAATCAGTATAAAGTAGATTAGACCCTAAGTTGACTCTATGGAGCAGTCTTGGATTTTGTTGATTTTGACCTAAACTGTAAATTGACATCGTGTCAATGGTGAAATCCTGATTTGGCGGTTGAAG
This sequence comes from Victivallales bacterium, assembly GCA_019038735.1. Lineage (GTDB taxonomy): Bacteria > Verrucomicrobiota > Lentisphaeria > Victivallales > Victivallaceae > JAHOYW01. The sequence continues at coordinate 4,704 of JAHOYW010000208.1, forward strand.
ATGCTCTAATATTTGCTTTTCTGTATATTCCGTATGCTGACTGAGCTTGAGAGTACAATGCGGTTCGTATGAAAAAGTCGTGCTGTTAAACTCTATCTTTGACTCTATAATCCGTGAATGTAATTTTTCAAAAGGCTCAATATCTTGTAATGTGTAATAAAAGATTCCGGTATCGGGAAAATGTTTAACATGTCCAAATTTTGCGCTGAAAGCTTTGACTTCAGCAGCAATAGCATCTAATTCGCTAAATACCATGTCAGGGTCTTGTTCCGGAACAATTGTTCCGCAGCCATTTGAACCGCATAAAGATATTTCAATCGCCATATGTGCCCGAGGAGGGTCAAAGAATGCACGAATATTACGAAGTTTATCAGCAATCGGGGAGGGGATATTCAAGACGATATAGCTGGGATCTTGAAAAATATCTGTGCTGATTGACATAAACTCTATCCACTATGTTATTTTAGTTTTTTCTGTAATTTCAAGGCTGATTCATAAAGCTGTTCAGCTTCGCTTGAATTATTTTTTGTTTCATCGCCCATCGCTATTTTTGTAACTTCGCGCTGGGTCTCTAAAGCTTTTTCGACCATGCCGCAGCGATAATAAAGCAAAGCCATAGTATTCAAACAGCTTGCGTGAAAAGATTTGTTATCTTTATCCGCGGCGGATAATTCCATGGCGCGCTGTATGCATTCGGCTGAAGGCTGTAAAACTTTGCCGTCAAAAGTGAAACGCGTTATTAAACCCCATGCCATATTGT
>JAHOYW010000099.1 GCA_019038735.1 Victivallales bacterium
ACCTAGGGCCGGGGGCGGGTCTGCACGGTGGAGAAATAGTCGCGCAGGGCACGCCAAAACAAGTAAAAAATAATTCTAAATCATTAACCGGGCAATATTTATCCGGTAAAAAATCTGTCGCTCTTCCAGCAAAACGCAGTAAAGGAAGCGGCGAAAAAATCATCATTAAAGGCGCGACTCATAATAATCTGAAAAATGTTAATGTTACTATTCCGCTGGGAACTTTCTGTTGTATAAGCGGCGTTTCAGGTTCAGGTAAAAGCTCCTTGATAAACGAGATTTTAAAACGGGCATTAAATCGACACTTAGAAATCAACGACGCTCCGCCGGGAGCCCATAAATCCATTCAGGGATTGGAAACTATTAACAAGGCTATCATCATCGACCAAAGCCCGATTGGACGAACTCCTCGTTCGAATCCGGCGACTTACACCGATGCTTTCGCCTATATCCGGCGTTTGTTCGCTGAACTGCCGGAATCCAAAATCCGCGGCTATAAACCCGGACGTTTTAGTTTCAATGTCAAAGGCGGACGTTGTGAAGCATGTCGCGGTGATGGTATCAAGAAAATTGAAATGCAGTTCCTCGCGGATGTTTATGTCGAATGTTCGTCCTGCGGTGGTAAACGTTTCAACCCGGAAACCTTGAGTATCCGCTACAAAAAACAGAATATCGCGGACGTTCTGGATATGACGGTGAATCAGGCAACAGATTTTTTCAGCGCGCATCCGCCCTTGTTCCGTAAATTGAAGACATTACAGGATGTCGGTCTGGGTTATGTCCATTTGGGACAGGCGGCAACTACTCTTTCCGGCGGTGAAGCCCAGCGCGTCAAGCTGGCGTCCGAACTTTCCCGCATCCCGCGCGGACACACAATTTACATTCTCGATGAACCAACCACCGGTTTACATCTGGCGGACATCAAACAGCTCCTCAATGTTCTGTTTCAATTACGCGACAAAGGCAATACCGTACTAGTAATCGAACACAATCTGGACGTAATCAAAACCGCCGACCACATAATAGATTTAGGACCAGAAGGCGGCGAAGCCGGAGGTAAAGTCATCGCCAAAGGCACACCCGAACAAGTCGCGAAAGTAAAAGCTTCTTATACAGGACAATATCTTAAGGAATATTTAAAAGATTGAACATCGAACATCGAATGAAAAAAGTAGTCGCAAGTGCAGCCTGCACTGCGACCAGTGCCGGACAAAAGATTATCAGCAGACAAGATTAGCTTCGGCACTTAAAAGCACCGCCTAAAGGCGGAACTACAAACACATTTCTAGAAAAATAATTATTTATCTGGCTCTTGTGGAGTGGGTTCGGATGAAACTTTTTTGTTAGGATATACCAGTTTGGCGATTATCCAGCCAATAAGAATGCATATAAGAACTTGAACTATAAAAGCTGGTAGACCTAACATAAACCCAACTATTTCCAGAGATGCACCAATCCCATTGCACTTGCTACAATGTAAAGGAAAAAAATGCAAGGATAGCACTCCAAGGACAAAAGATATCCCAATAATTATTAATCTTTTATGTTTTGTTTTCATGCAATCTCTATCTTTTAATCTTTAAATATCTTTCACTTGGATATTGGATATTCAATCTTTTCTATTTTATCTTTTTAGCTAAAGCTACCCGAAAACCTACAGTATTATAGGTATCTTTCGGGAGGCATGAATGGCGGTTTGTTACTTTACAGAAATCTGCTTCGTAATACCATCCTCCGCCTCGTATGACTTTCTTTGCGCCAGTCGTGCTTCCTATGGGATTTATGTGATAATAAGGTAGATAATTGCCTTTCCAGTCATAACAAAATTCCCAGACATTGCCGCTCATATCAAATAATCCAAGTTCATTCGATGACTTTACGCCGACTTCATGCGGGCGCTTGCCTCCGGCTTTATTGCCGCACCAAGCGACCAGTTCAATTATATTTGAACCGCTGTAACGATAATTTTTGCTTTTGTTGCCGCCACGCGCCGCAAACTCCCATTCCGCCTCGCTAGGTAGGCGGTAAACATAGCCTTTCGGTAAACGTCCCCGGCGTTTTTCGCGCGCGGTAAGCCATTTACAAAAAGCGGCGGCGTTGTGCCAGCTTATCCAGCAGACGGGGTAATTGTTACCTGTCGGGATTGATGAATCAGCCCTAAAATGGTTCAAATAATTATCGTCAGCATCTCTGTTCCCATTGTAACCGGTCGCCGCTATAAATTCGAGGTATTCGCCATTGCTCACCTCGTATTTACCAATCCAGTAAGCATTTTTCAAAGTTATCCGGCGGCGCGGTCTTTCATCCGGCGGACCTTTGATTGATCCCATATTAAACTTACCGGGTTCAATGTACACAAAAGTCATTTTCAATTTTGGCAAAGTCCAATTCCGTCCTTTTATCGGGCCTTGAATAAGGATTGCTATATATTTATTTATCTCCTGTTTGAGAGTCTCAAATTTATTTTTTTCTTTTCGTGGCATATATTTTATATAAGATGATTTTTCAAAAAACTTTATGATATTGAGAGCATCGGAGCAATATTTATAAGAAAGATCATTGTCGTTTTTGAGCACCCGGCTTTGGGTGTATAGATCCCGTGCGGCAGTAAAAACACGTTCTCCTTCACTTCTGGCGAGTTCATATTTTATTCTGCGCTTATTTAAACCCTTTATCTTTTCCTTTAAATGATTTAGCTGTCCGTTTTTATCAAGAGCCAGGATTGCGGCAAGATCAAAGATTTTAGCGTTCATATCACCGGAATTGAACATGGATACTTCCGCGGTCTGCAGGATTATGCCGGTTTCAACATCAAAACATTGTGTCGCGATGGTGATTTCCGGACCCAATTGAATGACCGAGCCGGTGAGTAGTAATTCCGCCCCAACGAGTTTTCCAAATTGCTTCACCTTATTATGATCCACTAGGTCGCTTGTCTGGAAACGAAGTTCCTGCAGAGCTTTTTTAACTTGCGACCGGGTCAATAGTTTGAATTTACCGTTGAGGCATTGTTCGAGTTTTATCGCGATGGCTTTACCGCTGATTTTTGATTCAACAGAATTATCGATAGTAAAATCAACGACCGCGACCCATGGACGGCGTTTATCCATGGCTTCGTAAACGATTTTTGCAATTGCCAGTATCCGCTTATATTCTTTGTCGCTATTACATAGAGAATAAGCCTGATTTATTGCCGTTTCCGCTTTTTTAACTTTATTTTCATCCTTACTCCAGCGTGTAGCCTGACGTAAATAACTATCAATCTTTTTAAGACGCTGAGCTTCTGTAAATTTTTCCTTGATTACAGTTGTTTTTGTCGGTGCGACTTCCCTTTCGATAATTTTTTGCTCAAATACTTTGTCCTCCATTTGAGGATTCATGCCTAGATAAAAAGCCGCACGCCCTGCCATCCACAACAAAGATACAATCACTATTGACGCCAGCATTAGCCGTAAAATAACAGATGCATAAGATTTTTTCTTTGGTTTATGAATTTTGACCGGATTCTCTCCGCGCTCAACCCGGTTGAGGTCTTCAATAAGTTCAGCCGGAGTCTGTTGTCTGTCATCAGACCTTTTAGCAAGCAGTCTGGCGATTAAAAGAGATAAATTTTTCGGACATTGTTTATTTATACTGTGTGCCTCTGGAGGAATATCGTTGATATGCTGCATCGCATAAGTAGAAACCGCCGGACCGGGGAAAGGAGTTACTCCAGTCAACATTTGATAAGCGGTACAACCGAGCGAATACAGATCAGAACGGTGATCGACAGCGTCTTCGCCAGAATGCTGTTCAGGGCTCATGTAAGGCGGTGTACCAATAAATTGTCCAGTCGTTGATAAAACTGAAAACACAGAATCACAGTCTTTTGACAAACCGAAATCCAGTAATTTAGCATTGCCGTCAGCATCAATCATGATGTTTTGCGGTTTTATGTCTCTATGCAGCAGACCAATATCCATCGCGGCTTGCAAAACTCCCGCAATCTGACGCATTATGCGGATAGTCTCAGATGCGCTGAAAATTTTAGGAGGAGATTGTATTTTCTTTTTTTTGTCATATTTGGAATGCCCGGACATTATTTCCGACAGAGTTTTTCCCTCGACATATTCCATTACTATATATTGCAAATGACCGCTGTCATCTTCCCCGACATCAAAGACCTTAACGACATTCGGATGAGAAAGTTTCTTGGCGAGCCGAGCTTCCTGTTTGAAGCGTTTTACATATTCCGCTTCATAAGTAAATTGCTGAAATAAGGTTTTTACGGCAACAATAGTCCCATCAGGAGCCTGCGCTTTATCGACTTTTCCTACAGCTCCATGACCAATAGTTTCCAGAATTTTATATGGTCCGATTTTGCCAACTTTCAATATATTATTCTCCGGCTAATAATTATAAAGACTCGTGCGAAATCTTGTATTTCGCACGACCCTAAAGAATTATATTATAAGAATACAATAGCATATTACAGCAGTAAATTCCAGAAACGAAGCCTTATTTATGTTTGATGATAATCATTGTCTGGTCATCATTTTGCTCTACGGCAAACTGGGTAGCTGAATCTATAATCTTTCCCATAGTCTCTTCGGAAGAATCGCCGGCACTGCTGGAGGCTCTAAATTCCTCTTGAAGCCGTTCCAGTCCGTATTCCTCATTATCTGTATCGAGAGCTTCCGTAATGCCATCAGAGAACAACAGCATTGACATGCCTTCCGTGAATTCCAGACAAATTGAGTCAAAAGACGCCAGTTCGTCAGGTAGAATACCTAAAGCAGAGCCGGTAGGATAAATTTTTCTAATATGTTTGTGAGTATAAGCTAATAATTCAGTATGCCCGGCACGAGCGTACTCAAGCAGAGAATTACTGCGGTCAAGTAAACAACATGCCAAGGTGACAAAGCGTTCTTCATCGGTATCACGGAATAAGTTTTGGTTGATTTCCCGTAGAAAACTTTCAATGTTTTCAAAATTTCTCACTGATGAACGAATAAAACTTCGGGTCATCGCGGTCAACATACAAGCGGGAACACCTTTGCCGCAAGCATCGCCAATGACGATTAATAAACGATTTTCATCAATTTCAACAAAGTCATAAAAATCACCATTAACCTCTTTTGACGAGCGAGTAAAGGCATTAACAGCAAATTGGTCCCATTCAGGGAAAGTTTTCGGCAGTAAAGACGCCTGGAGTTGACGCGCAAATTCAAGTTCCTGACTGATTCGTTGCTGCTTACTCAAGTCTCGATATACTGAAATTAAATTTTGAGCTAAAATAACTTGAGAACTAATAAAACGCAAACGACTGAATTGTTCAGGCGTAAAAGCTCCTGAATGCCGGCTGTTTACCGCGCAAATAACCCCGGTCAAGGTAGCGTCATGAACCATCGGAACTACCATCAGGGTATTGACCTTATTAGCGTTAGGATAATCT